>JAYUZC010000365.1:0-3590 GCA_043752045.1 Bacteroidota bacterium
TATTAGTAATGATTGACTCTGTCTATGTCACTAGCATTGATGAGGTAGAGTTTCTGTTGAATTCGCATAAGCATGATAGTAGAGTCCTAATTTCAACAAAGAATTCATTTTCACATGTTACCCTAATTCGTTACTATACGACTAGGTATCTCGTCATCCAATCACTTGCTACTCTTATCTTTTTATTGATAGGGTTTGCGGTATATATCCAACTTCCGCATAATCAGGTAGCTCGTACATTTCATCATTTAAGTATCTCACTTGGATTAGTTATTGCCTTGACGACAGGGAGTTTTATAGCTATATCAAATGTGATCGGGCATAATTTAGAAAGTATATTTCATTTAGTATATATTCTTGCGCCTATATTCTTTCTACGATTTGCACTTGAGTTTCCGAGACCGATATTTACAAACGTACGAAAATGGCTCATGCCCTCTATATCTCTTGTAGGGGTTATTCTCTTTATTCACTATATCGTTAGGTTCAAACAAGTAACTACAAACACTATAGATCTCGGGTATTTCTGGTCCTATACGCTCTCTCTGAATCTGATACGTTCGTTCTTTGCACTGCTATTCTTTATTGGTCTATCGTTTCTGTTCGCATCATATCGCAAGGCATCAAGCAAAGCAGAAAAACAGCAGTTACGATGGGTGTTCTATGGCATTACTGTCGGTGCATTAAGTTTTATCCTGCTATGGCAATTACCGGAAATAGTGTTAGGGAAAACGTTCATAAGTGAAGAGATAATGATACTCCTCTCGACTATTGCGCCGGTCAGTTTTGGTGTTGCTATTATCAGACACAAAGTTTTTGATATTGACGTTGTCATCAAGCGGACGATAGTATATCTCATTGTAATTGGTCTTCTTGCCGGAGTTTATATTGGAGTTGTTGCGCTTGTCACGGCAGTATTGACTGATATATCGGAATCATCAAATCTCACGTCAATTATTGCTGCTCTCATCATAGCACTGCTTTTTGAACCGCTTCGGAAAAAGATACAATCATTCGTAGATAAGAAATTCTTCCGAGCAGAGTATGATGCTCGTGTTGCTGAACGTGAGATGATTGGTGATATGAAAGCCATATACTCTCTACCTGAACTTGGAGAGTATGCGGTGAGGTTTGTTCAGCGTTTTGTCCCTGTTGAACGTTTAGGATTCTTTTTACTTGAAGTTGAAGGAGAGAGACTGCACTTGATAGCGCATCAGGGGTTTGATATACTGGAGCGACGCGGGGTAGTCTTCCAAAACGAACAGCTTAAGACGGATCTCTCACTTCCCGTAATCAGAGAGTCACTTGCGCCGCAGGACGGAGAGTATGAAACAGCTGACGATACGGTGTTCTCACGTTGGCGTATAGCTGCTGCCCTCCCAATGAGGATGGCGCAAAAACAAGTAAGCGGGTTTTTGGTGCTTGGTCCGCGACTATCGGGTACACGTTTTTCTTCGCAAGATATAGAGTTCATTGCAAGTGTTGCATTGCAATCAAGTGCAGCTATCGAGCGCATTCGTCTTCATGGGCAGATTGTCGTTGAGCGCGCTGAATCAGAACGACTTGCCGAACTCAATCGCTTGAAAACATACTTCGTCTCAAGCGTTTCGCATGACCTCAAGACCCCGCTTGCATCTATTAAGATGTTTGCGGAAATCCTTAAGGACTCACCAACGCTTGCAACTGATAAACGCGACAAATATCTTTCTATTATTGAAGGAGAAAGCGAGCGGCTTGCACGACTTATTACCAACGTACTTGATTTCGCAAAGTTGGAACGAGGCGTGAAGGAATATCATAAAGAACGCTGCAATCTCAGCGAGATAACATCTCATGTTCTCAATGTGATGAGCTATCAGTTCGAAGCGTCGTCGTTCTCTCTGGAGAAAGCATTGACCCAAGACTCACTTACTATTACTGCAGACAAAGATGCGATAGGTGACTCCATTATGAACCTTCTCACGAATGCCATGAAGTACTCGGGTGGTAATAAAAATATTCATATTTCCACAGGGAAAGAAGCTAGTTTTTCATTTGTGAGAGTCGAAGATAATGGTGTGGGAATCCCCGCTGATAAACTTGATTCTATCTTTGAAGCATTCTTCCGTGTAGGTGATGAGCGGACAGATTCTGTCGGCGGCGCCGGGCTGGGGCTCTCTATTGTGAAGCATACCGTTGATGCTCATCATGGAAGAATTACAGTTGAAAGTACCGTTGGTAAAGGAAGTGTTTTTACAATTTATCTACCACTTGAAATATGAAACGCATACTCATAGTTGAAGACGATCCTGCTATTCGCTTAGGTCTGTCCGAATCACTAACCGAAGAAGGCTACGACGTTATCACTGCCGAAGACGGGACCGACGGTGCAAAGAAAGCGCTAAGCCCTGTCATTGACCTTATCATTCTTGATATTATGCTGCCTGGTAAGAACGGCTTAGATGTTTGTCGTGAACTTCGCGCGACGAACATAAATACGTTGGTCATGATGCTAACTTCCAAGAATGAGGAGATAGATAAAGTACTTGGTCTTGAGGTCGGTGCAGATGATTACATGACAAAACCGTTCAGTATCCGCGAGCTGAAAGCACGCATTAAGGCATTGCTCCGCCGTGCGGGAGAGCTGAAGACAGGGATTGATGTCGTAACCTTCGGTGATGTACGTATTGACTTTGCAAAGCAAGAAGCGGTGAAAGGGAGTGTTACACTAAAGCTATCGACCAAGGAATTCCAGATACTAAAATTCTTCACCGAACATGAAGGCAAAGTAGTCACCCGTGACATGCTTCTTGACTCTGTTTGGGGATATAACTCCTTCCCAACGACACGCACCGTAGATAACTATATACTCTCACTCCGTAAGAAGACAGAAGACATTCCAGCCGAGCCCAAATATCTTGTCACCGTCCACACATCAGGGTATAAATTCGTCTTTCAGCCATAACCTTGTCCTTATGACATTTTTATGACATCTATCAGACAGCTTCGTGACAAACTGACCTCCTAAAAGCGAGATTTTTGTATCCGTAAACAATACACTACGGATATGAAAACTCGCATTACATCCAGAATTGCATGGATTCTGCTTCTCTACCCGTTTATCGTGGGTTATACAGACCCAGAGCCATCTAATAAAACCTTCTTGGATATAGTGCTTGGTTTTGGCCGCTACATGGACATAAATCGTGATTGTAGTGGTAATGTGGTATCAGCAACTCCGAACTCTTTTTTTGATGTAGGTGCGAATCTTCGATATAAGAACGACGCTCTGTTGCTCATCGGTAAGGCAGGGTATCTTAATACTGAGCGAGGTGTGAACATTATGAGAAGTACCGAAATAGTTAATCCTAATGATTCGTACTCGTCCATAACCCCTACATCAACTGCATATTTCGGCGGTGGAATAGGATTTGATGTTTCTTGGCTATCAATTGAAGCAGGTATATTATATTTTACCAATGAGATATTGCTTTTTGAATCTCTTTTTCAGCCGTTCGGAAAATTGAGAATTGGTAAGGAGAGGGGGTTTAACTTCTCCTTGAGTTTGCTCGATGATCCTACAATTATGAGTTATGGCGGGCCAATTGATC
>JAYUZC010000366.1:0-3589 GCA_043752045.1 Bacteroidota bacterium
CTTCGTGAATCGTGGTTTGGGTTTCGTTGGGGAATGGCTGGGAGTCTCCCTTCGTAGTCTTAGCGCCTTCGGGGCAAAATCCCCAAGCTCCGACGTGCAAAGATACGAAATTCAGAATCAATCTGCAAGATGCTCGCCAAAAAAATGCTTTAACTCAAACAAAATCAACGAGATAATCTTTGGGCGGTATAAAGGATCCACATTCCAAGCCATTTGTGATGGGCACCAATTGTAGCGTCTCCGACTTGCTCCCCATTCCCTTACCATAAATAAGCAGGTTGGGGAAAACGGTTGGGGGAGGGGTTTTCTTTGTGAAAAAAGAAAATCGAATTTTGAAAAAAGGAGAGTAAAAAGTCGTATTTTTGCACAGATTTCGAGATAAGGGCGCTTAGTCTCAGCTGGTTTAGAGCGACTCGTTTACACCGAGTAGGTCGGGGGTTCGAATCCCTCAGCGCCCACAAAATTAACAAGGAATTACAAATCACGAATTTGCAATTCCGGGTTCATAATCTGGGTTATTATTACTTTCTCTGATAGTTATCTCGGATTACCGAACAAAGTGTTTTTGCAGGTTGTTTTTTGTGTCGAACTCAACAACACGAGAGAGTTTAAGTAAGGAATGGCAGAAGCAAGCTCGTCCCGTCCCACACCACCATGGCTTCGTAGCGGAGCAGATCGCACCATCGGCACACCTGCGCCGTCGGGTGCCCCTGTAGCCCCAAAACCTGCGCCAGCCAGCGCCGAAGCAACCGAAGATGTTGTAGTAGCTGAAGCCCCGGTAGCCAAAAAGAAGAAAGCGAAGCTTTTGGCAGTCGTCCATATGGAGGGCTGTACAGGTTGTGACGTATGCGTCGAGTTTTGCCCCGTTGACTGTATTTACCATATACCCGGACCCGAACATATTATTGCCACCAACCCACACGCTGCCGTCAATGGTGTAGTGATGATAGACGAGGATGTCTGTATCGGGTGTAAGCTTTGCGCAAAGTACTGCCCGTGGGAGACTATTGAGATGATAGCCAGCGATGAGCTTGAAGAAGCACGCGCAATGGGATTAACATATTAAGATTTTTTCTTGAAGAGGAAAGAGTATGTCTGAAGAGACGAATAATAACGAAAATTTACAAGAACTTCCGAATCTGGAAGTGCCGCGCCCCGAAGAGGCGGGTACGCATCCGACCTCGACGTCAAATATGCCGCCGATGAGAGATGTGCCTGCAGAACTTATGGCAGTTGCAGCTAAGACAGCCGCACCGGGTGCTCCGTCATCACGCATGGCAGAGCCGCCAAAGCAGCCAATGGGCAAGCCTCTTCCGAAGGCAGAGAATGATCCGGGAATCTGGGCATTCGGTCGTCGCAACTTCTTGCAAGCAGCAGGCTGGATGTCGTTCTTCGGTTTCATCACCGTTGCAACCGTTGGCGCACTTCGCATGATGTTCCCACGTACGCTCTATGAACCACCAACGACCTTCAAGGCAGGTGTTCCGAGCGAATACCTTCCGATGACAGTATCTGAAAAGTACAAGGATGATCAGCGCGTCTGGATATGCCGCGACGAAGAGAAGCTCTATGCAATTATTGCTATCTGTACTCATCTTGGATGTACGCCGCGTTGGCTTGCATCAGAGAGTAAGTTCAAATGTCCTTGCCACGGTTCGGGATTCCGTTTTGACGGTGTGAACTTTGAAGGACCTGCACCTCGTCCTCTCGAACGCGCAAAAATCACGCTTTCAGAGACAGGTGAGATACTCATTGATAAAGGCACGAAATTCCTATGGGAAAAAAGCCAATGGGGAGAACCCGAATCATTTATTAAAGTGTAAGTTTAGGTAATTACTGTAATAGTATTATGGCATTCAAGTTACCATTCGTTCCGCCGAAGCCGCCGCCGCTTGATAAGATCAAGAAGGACGTAACGCAGCACGAGGCATGGAAATCGATTTTCCGACATTCGTATCAGGATAACCAACGTAACCGTGCATTGCAGATCGTTGATAACGTATTCCTGCATTTGCATCCTGTCCGCGTCACACGTCATGCAACGAACTACTCGTTCACATGGGGTATGGGTGGTATTACGTTCTTGCTCTTTATCGTCCTTACGATAACGGGTGTTATCCTTATGTTCTATTACCGTCCGACGGAGTCATTTGCGTTTCAGGATATGAAGGCGCTTATGAACGACGTTGCGTTCGGTCCGCTCATGCGTAATATGCACAGGTGGGCAGCTCATGCGATGGTTATGACGGTGATGTTGCACATGTTCCGTGTATTTTTGACGGGTTCGTATAAACCGCCACGTCAGTTTAACTGGGGCGTTGGTGTTATTCTGCTTCTACTTACATTCCTACTTTCATTTACCGGGTATCTCCTACCGTGGGATCAGCTTGCAATTTGGGCTGTGACTGTGGGTACGAACATGGCTCGCGCCGTTCCGATGGCCGGTAGCGAAGGACCGTTCTCAAGTTATCTCGGACTTCGTCCCGACAACGACATTCGTTTTATTCTTCTCGGTGGTACGCAGGTAGGTGAGCCGACTCTCTTACGTTTTTACGTTGGACATTGCATCTTCCTGCCGTTCGTTGCCGCAGTATTTATGGCAGTTCACTTCTGGCGTATCCGTAAGGACGGCGGAATATCGGGACCTGTTGTAGATACAAAAGCAAGCGCGGGTGCTAAGTACATTGCACAGAAGATGGCAGAAAAGCGTATATCGCAGATCAAAGGCGCACCGGCTCCGGCTGCTAAGCCCGCACCTGCGAAAGCTCCGGCTCCTGCTAAGCCAGCCGCAGCCCCCGTTGCTGCATCTGCCGCTCCGGCAACTGCACCAGCAACTGGTGGTAAACCAGCTCCACCATGGTTGAAAAAGTAAGATAAGGAGACAAAAGACTTATGATGGAAGGATTGAATAATTTTTGGAAGATAGTGAGCGTACCGGACAACGTGCCGATCGTGCTCATGATATTCTTCATTATGTTTTATTGTTGGCTTACCTATAAGCAAGCCAGACGTAATGACCGCATGGGTGTCTTTGAGGCAACGCAGGCAGATAAGGTTCAGACATGGCCCTATCTTGTCAAGATAGAGTTCTTGGTAACGATTATCGTGATGATCGTCCTCACCGTATGGTCTATCACGATCAATGCGCCGCTTGAAGAGCCGGCAAATCCGTCGCTAACTCCGAACCCCTCGAAAGCACCGTGGTACTTCCTCGGACTTCAAGAGATGCTCGTGTATTTCGATCCTTGGATAGCCGGTGTTATCTTACCGACCCTCATCCTTATCGGTTTGATACTTATTCCTTATATAGATATTAATCCAAAAGGGAATGGATACTACACATTCAAAGAGCGTCCATTTGCAATTGCTACATTTGTTATTGGCTTTGTAGTTCTTTGGGTTGCGCTTATCGTGCTTGGCACGTTCATGCGTGGTCCGGGTTGGTATTACTTCTGGCCATGGGAGTATTGGGATACGCACCGAGTCGTAGCTCTTACAAATCTTGATCTACTGGAGCTTATTGGCATTCCGAGCTATAATATAGACGGAAGTATTAACCAAATACAAAATCTTATCGGCGGAGCTATCT
>JAYUZC010000367.1:0-3589 GCA_043752045.1 Bacteroidota bacterium
ATACGATAGAGGCATTCACAAGCTGCTTGTCTTCGTGCATCTGTGCTGCCGATGTCCCCGCCATAAGTATCAGAAGTAATGTAAGTATCTTTTTCACGAATAAGCTAACAGAAGATATTTGGGAAAGAATCTTTGCTAACTTTGCGTTCTTTCTTTGCACGAAACTCTTATTTCTTAATGTGGCAGGAAGCAGCAACGACAGAAGAACTCTCACAACAGCCAATTCTTTGTAAAAAGATAGGGGAGAAACAGATCCTTATAACTCGTTCGGGCGGTACTCTCTATAGCTGCGGTGCTATCTGTCCGCATCAGGGTGTAAGTATGAAGGACGGATTGGTCTATGACGACGAGATAACCTGTACGGAGCATTCATGGGTCTTCTCGCTCAAAACGGGAGAGCTGACATGGCCGGGAAGCGGACCTCGAATTCCCATCTACCCCGTTCGGGTGAACGGGGATATTATTGAAATCGAGATTGCTGAGAGCACGGACTAAAAGTCCGTGCTACTGTAATTACATCTTATCTTTGATAGACGACACTTCTATTGTGCTGCCTTTCATTTTGCCATTCACTACAACCAAGAAATCCTTACTCTTTTTTGATGCTTTGATGTAGTTGCCTGCCATATCGCTTCCTTTTTTATCGAATGCGATCCATTTACCATCAGCAGTTGCAAGTCCGAAGCCCGTCGAGATGCAATCCTCAGCGAGAAGACATTCTTTCGTATGCCCCTTGCCTTTGGTGTAAGGGATGTCGCTCTTGCACATCTTATCAACGACATAGCCAGTCCAGCTTGTAGTTGATGCCGCTTTTTTTGCTTTTTTTGTCTGGCTAAAGGAAACCCCTGAAACCATGACGAGTGCGAGTAGAACAAGAAGAAGGTTTTTCATAAAATAGAGATATTAGTAAAATTCAGTATATACATACAAAATCTACCTCAAAAGGGATTCGTTTTTAGGAAAGTACTTTTTTTCAAGAAATAGGTACCCTTGTACGAAGCAATATCCAAGCCCAATGCCAAGCAGCATTCCTCCGAGAGTGTCGGAGGGGTAATGGAGTCCGAGATAGAGCCGTGTAATGCCGACGATAAGGGCAGCACTGAACAACGACCAGATGATCAATTTTCGCTTTGGGAAGATGAGGACGAAGAACATCGCAGTTGCAAAGTTATTGACAGCATGGGAGGAAGGCATACTAAAGCCATGCCGCATTCCGTCAGGCAATCGTATCCAAGGTATTATCTGCGCGCCGAGAGCGTCGGTCGCACATGGACGAGGGCGACCAATAAGCTCTTTAATAATCGAGTTCGTAATGAAATTTGCAGCACCAACCATAACCGCAACACCAACAACGACTCTCACACCTCGCCACTTATGCTTCCACACTAAAAATATCGCAGCGAGCGCATAGACCGGTATCCAATTGCGGGAGTTCGTCAAAAACGGCATCACTACATCAAGCAAACTCGATGAGAGTGTTACATTGAAAAAGTATAATATATCAAGATCAAGAGTTTTAAATATTTCCACCTGAGATATATTCGTTAATAAACACCTTCTTCCTCCCAATCAAACTCTTCCCGTTCCTGATAACGGTAAATTGTAAAAGCATATGTAAACCCAATATTGAGGGAAAAACTCTTGTAACTCTCAAGTCTTTGATTACTACTTGTGAAGTTCTGATCTGATAGAGAAAATGGCGAATTAAATGTTTCAGTAAGTGCATAAGCAAACCTAACGTATGGGGCAAGAGCCCCGCCACTTTTCATTGGTATCGGGTAAAATAGTATTGCACAAGGCTCCCATATGATATTCATCTGTTTTGTAGAGAGTGTTACTACCCTTTGTATATCCTCTTCAAGTTGGAGTGATGATGAAGCGGATAGTGGGAATTTAGATGAAACACCAACTTGCAAGAACGGGAAAGCAAGACCTACATACGCATTTGCATAGCTCGAGCGAATCGTATTATCCATCAGCCCATTGCCTTTGTAAAGTACGCCGTTCGATGAATAACCTCCACCTACGATGGGTACACAAAAGAATCTATCAATAAGGGGGCGATCAGCATACACAAAGACTACTGCGGCTTCATATGAGAACTGTGTGCTGGCTGAATATGAAGAAGGTACCGTCGAATGAGTCCCAGAGATACCTGCTTCAACTATTGGAGCCATTCCAATTAGTATCACTCGATCCTTATCATGAGGTCTGTAAGGCTTTACCTCAAGATATGATGAATCTGCAATAAAAGGAGGCACCCAAGCTGTGTCTTTCCGTTGAAAAGCTTGACATCTTACTCCTTCAAAAACGAATAGCAATATAAACGGTAGGAAATACTTCATTATCATTCGGTAACTTTTTCCTTACGCTTCTTCCTCATAACAACACCAGTAACAATGAGATATAGTGCAACAATTAAAGTTACCCAATAAAATGGTATGGCAATAAAGTCACCGGCTTTTGTATAGAATGTTTTCTCACTCTTAAGGGAAATTTGCTTCGTTATTGATGAGCTTGTAAACAACTCTGTTTCTGCAACGATATTTCCTCTGTCATCTATTACCGATGAGATGCCCGTATTCGCCGAACGCGCAACCCACCTACGGTTCTCAATGGCACGAAGAATGGCATATCTATTGTGCTGGTACGGACCGGAGCTTTTACCATACCATCCGTCATTTGTAATGATAGTGATAAGCTCTGCGCCTTGATTGACAAATTCTCTGACATAATCAGGATAGACGGATTCATAACAAATCATCGCGCAGATGAACGCTGTATCGGGCTGTGTAACTCTCTTGCCCTGTATCGGGAGTGCAAACACATCATACGAATCACCTGTATTCCAACTGCCAAGCCCTACGCCCCACTTGAATATCTCGCCAAGAAGCGGAATTGCATCAACGAACGGCACCTTCTCGCCAAAGGGGACAAGTTTTTGTTTGTGGTAGCGTTGATAGTTATGCTTACCGCTTGGTTCTTTGTAAAAAAGAAGTGCAGAATTCCAGTCGCGATACTTTAACTTCTCATTTTTTGATGTTTTTGCATCCTCGGGGATAGAATCTCTTCCAACTACATACTCTTCCCTATCAGGTATCCCGGTAAGTATCGGCACACCGAACGTATCAATGAATGAGTATAGGTCTTCGAGGTCATACATTGTCCGCTGGAGGGTCAGCGGATAGGTTATCGCCGTTTCGGGCCATAGAAGCAAATCAACTTTAACTCCGATTTTTGGGATAGCTCTTTTGGACGAGTTATACATCGAGTCAGTAACAGACCGAGAACTTCGGCTCCATTTATCCCATGGGTTGAAGTTCGGTTGTATGACAGAAACCGTTAGATACTTGTCGTCTTTTTCTGAATCTAGGTCTGCCACTCTAATCGAACCATATATGTAAGGGAGAATGATAAGAAGCGCGATAACTCCTATTCCATACATCCGAATCTTTTTCTTTAGCCCAATAGCATTTGTCGCTTTGGCAAGTGTATCACCAAAAATAAGTTTATGCCGAAGCACTATATATAGTAAAATATTAATAAGTACGATCACAAGTGACAAGCCATAACTCCCTGTGAACTCTAT
>JAYUZC010000368.1:0-3585 GCA_043752045.1 Bacteroidota bacterium
CGACAATATCTGCTTACTTCGCTGGTATTGACTTCTTTAGTGCGTTCAACCTTCCTGTTGCATTCAAGGTCACTTTTAATCCGGGTGGTAGTGACAGCAATAAGAGCATTATTTATAACGGAGAATCTACCGTTGTTACTGCACTCGAC
The DNA here is from genome assembly GCA_043752045.1 of Bacteroidota bacterium. GTDB lineage: Bacteria > Bacteroidota > Ignavibacteria > Palsa-1295 > Palsa-1295 > DATDEW01. The sequence continues at coordinate 150 of JAYUZC010000368.1, forward strand.
GGATCGCAAGTTGTACTTGCAGAGAATAAAACATTCTATAGAACCTCACTTATTGCACAGATATACGTTCCGGTTATTTTACAGCTTGATCTCAATAGCTTCGTGAACGTATCAGTTGGTTTTGGAATCCATAATGTTCAACAATCATATATACCGACGAAGAATGATGTTGATCCCAAACGTACGGCACATCCACTCTATGATCTTGAGCAGGAAGGTAAGACGCAAGATATTCGCAGGGTATCAGTTCCCTTTAACCCGCTTGTCAATATTCAATATGTCAACCATCGGTCTGCGAAGTTTGGGGTTGGTGTTGCCTTCGATCATCTATTTACTTTCAGCGGATGGATCGAGATCATTAACGACCGTTTGCGTCTTGAAACAAGTTATTCTTCTGCGGTGATTCGTGACCCGAAGCCATGGGAACATAAGGGCTTCTTCCAGATCACTCCACGTTTCTATTTCTAAGAGGAAGGAAGAATAGCTATGAAAAACATCACAATGCATAAGGATTTGGAGTTTATGAAGATGAATATGGTAAGACGATTTTTAGTTGTTGCATCGCTCCTACTTCCGCTTGGAGTTGCCTTTGGACAACAACCCGGAGGCACTCCGCAGCAGGTTAACTGGGGTGATGAGCTAAAGCAAGCTCAAGAAGAGAATAAAGCACTCCGCACTGTCATACAAGCGATTGAGTCAATTGATACAGCTCGTCAGAATGAACTTGTCCAGTGGATTATCACTGATCGCAGCATTCGCTCGCGCGTCGTCTCGGCACTTCGCAAAGCTGGCAAAAATATCTCTCCTAGTTCAAATGCTGATTTGCTCGTAACACAAAAACCGGCAAGTATAAACGAAGGCGAATTGAATACAGAAGTAGAATTGCTTCGTATTGTTATCGAATCGGTCGGTATCTACGGCACACCAACTATCAAGAAGATACTTGGTGAAGAGCTCTACGGCAAGATCAAAAGCCGTTCAGGTTATGAGCATACTCTCATTACTATCGAATCACCTCAAGACAATATCCAGTTTGCAAATATCAACGCTGCAGTTTGGGGGGGAGATATGGTCTTTAAGTCAGGATTTGGTTTTGGTGCATACATGGGGCATGATTATATCGGCTATCCATTCTGGCTTCCGGGTAATGTATCCCTTGCAGGTGTGATAAAGAAAGAGATGACAAATCTCGTACTTGCTATCAACTTCCAATTGGGCGAAGCAGGGCTAACGCCATTTGGTTCGCAAACCGGTGGTGGTTTCCGTATTAAAGAGCGCAAACTTGAAGGTACTCAGGGTTTTAATGCAATGATCGAACAAAAGCTTGATATTTTAGGTGATCCAAAGATATCCGGGTTGCTCGGTATCGGCGGCGAGGTATTCAATTCTTTTGATCCGAACTTATCAACGCTTTCACTTCGTGCAAGCACAGATCGTCAGTTCCGTACCGATTACATCAACAACCAGACACCGGGATTGAAAAAAGATAGTTTATTCTTCCTTGGCTTTTCAGGACATGGTTGGATAACTTACAACTTTGGTGATATGCTCAAGGGTTTGTATGTTAAAGCCGGTGCGGGTAAACATTCGATACGTGCTACAACTGTTGGAGCTAAAGGTGTTACACAGATAAATGATGGTCGATATACCGAGCTTCAATTCCCGAAGACATACCACTACTTTGATCCTCTCATTACGATAGGATATGTTCATAAAGACAATTCCGGAGAGGCATGGGGTGTAAGTCTGCAGTATTGCAATACATTGCTCGCTGATGGGTTCGTACGAGTCTTTAACTGGCTCAATATTGAGGCAAAGTACTCGGCAGTTATCGGTCGCGATGTACGCAAATGGGAGTGGAGCAACTTCGTGATCGTATCGCCGGTCTTGAAACTGAACTTCTAATTTTAGATTTCTCTCACACTGCGAGGGGGTCGGGTATCATGCCTGACCTTTTTGCTTTTAAAGCATTTATTTGAATCGCTTCACAAACTTACTGATAACAGCTTCTTCTGAATGCAATAGGTCGGAGGGTAAACCGTCAAAATAGACTTGTCCTTGATAAAGGAATATCACTCGTTTTGCGATATGTTTAACCGTAAAGAGGTCATGGGTAATAATAAGACTTGTTACGGAGAGGGTTCTCGTAAGATCAGCAATAAGTGCATCTATCTGGTCACTTGTCACGGGGTCAAGACCTGTTGTCGGTTCATCGTAGAACATATACAGGGGGTCGGAGGCAAGAGCTCGGGCAAGCCCTACTCGCTTACGCATTCCGCCTGATAGCTCTGATGGTCTGCGTTCTTCAATGCCTGCCAGACCGACAAGTGCGAGCTTTTCTTTTGCGATAGCTCGGAGCTTGTCTTCATCGCGAAGTCCGTTTTCCCACAATCCGAGCACGATATTCTCGCGAACGTTCATCGAGTCAAAAAGTGCTGAGTTCTGAAAAAGGAAGCCGATATTTCTGCGCAAAGAGTAGATCGTCTTTTCGCTTGTCGTGGCAATGTCATGACCATCAACGCTTACGGATCCTTTATCTGCATAAAGCAAGCCGATGACGTGTTTAATAAGTACACTTTTGCCACAGCCGGATTCTCCGATGATCGCAACGGTTTCGCCATCGGCAATAGAGAAGCTCACGCCGCGTAAAACGGGCTTATCACCGAATGATTTATGCAGATCGTGTACTTCTATCACTTCTTAAAAGATGATCGTCCAGAGAATATAATCCATAATAAGTACCATCGAAGCCGCAAGCACAAAGGCACGGATCGATGCATTACCGACACCTTCGGCACCGCCGGAGGTCTGTAATCCGACATACACACCGATCAGCGATGTGATGCCCCCGAAAAATACGGCTTTGACGAGTCCACCAACAATGTCTTTAACTTCAAAAAAACGTTTTACACTATCAAAAAATACTTTTGCTGTAATTTCCAAAAAGAAATTACAGACAACAAATGCTCCCAAGAGTGCGATGAAGTTCGCAAAGACCGTTAGGATAGGAAGCATGATAATCGAGGCAACAATGCGGGGGGTAGCCAAATAACGCACAGGGTGAATACCAAGAGATTCGAGCGCATCGATCTGCTCGGTAACTTTCATTGTCCCTATCTCTGCAGCAATTGAAGCTCCGACACGCCCTGCAATAACTATAGCGCATAACACCGGACCAAGCTCAATAAAGATAGCACGGCTGACTGCAGAGCCAATAAAACTAAATGTAATAAGTCCTTTGAACTGATACGCTGCTTGCCAAGCGGCTACCATTCCAGTAAAGAAGCCGATAACAGCAACAAGCGGGACAGAGTCCGAACCGATATGTTCGAGCTGCTTAAAGAGAAGACGTCGATCTCGACCAATACGCGGTATATAGGAGAACGTACGACCCAAAAGTCGCGATATCTCTCCGAATTTTTCGAGAAATCGGAGC
>JAYUZC010000369.1:0-3577 GCA_043752045.1 Bacteroidota bacterium
GAAAGATAAAAGTAGGAAGATACATCTTTTTCGTCATATTTTATCGCCTGACGGAATTCCTTAATGGCATCTTCGATCTTGCCTTGTTTGCCCAGTACCATCCCACGCACATTTCGCACGTAGATATTCTTTCTTTCCTGATCGAATGCGATTTCGACTTCCTTCTCGGCGGCGGGGATATTATTTCCAGCAAGATATACCATTGCAAGCGCTGCATGACCCTCTGCGTTTTTGGGATTTGCTTGCGTAAAGCTTGTCATCGAAGAAAGTGCTAGCTCACCATTGCCTATTTCAATAAGCTCAATAGCTCGCTTGACTTCGGGAGTCTTCTGCGAAATTGCAGCTGTCGCTGTAAAAAGTACTAAAAAAGAACAAAGAATGAATGCTTTTTTCATGTTCAACCGGTTTTATAACAATTATACCTCACTTAATGAGATATGCAAAATCTGTTCCATTACGAAACAGTCGTAAATTGCAAGGAATTTCGTAATTATCAATGAATTAACGATAATTAAACATTGCATTTAGCAAGAACTCACCGAACCACGCTTTTAATACGGCTGTTTGATGAATATATGATAGAAAACATACTCGAATTCGACTCCGCACAATTCATTGATATTGTACGGTCAACCAACTCGTTTGTTATCACAACACACGTCAAGCCCGATGGTGACGCGATCGGATCCGAAATAGGTCTTGCCGAGTGGCTAATTTCTCTCGGAAGATCGGTAAAGGTATACAATCACTCCGAAACACCTGCAAATCATCTATTTCTCGATCAGGAACGACCCATCGTTGAGCAGTTTTCGAAGGAACAGCATGAGGCGTCTATCATTCAAGCTGATGCTTTGTTTTTAGTGGATACGAATGACCCGAACCGGTCGAAGTCACTTGAGCCGTATTTTCTTACTCATCCAAAGAAAGTGCTAATTGACCATCACCTTGAGCCAAAAGATTTTGCTGATGTTCGTTTCATTGACACTGAGGCAACTTCTACCGGAGAGATGATGTATCGGCTTATCACAAGTGCTCAAAAAGAACTAGGCGGTTCGATTAGCCCAAAAGGGGCGCAGGCACTCTATACAGCCATCATGACAGATACCGGGAGCTTCCGATTTCCGCGAACTGATTCCGAGACCTTCAGGATCTGTGCTGACCTGATTGATCTTGGTGCAGATCCTGTAGTTACATACGACAAGACGTACAATCAAGCAAAGCCATCGAGACTAAAACTAATTGGCAGGACACTTGATTCGTTAGGATTCTATTTTGATAATCGACTTGCTTTGCAAGTTATCACTCAAGATGATCTTGCTACTCTACAAGCAGACGAGGAAGAGGTTGATGGCTTTGTGCAACTTCCGCTTCAAATCGAGACCGTAGAATTTTCTATCTTCGTTCTCGAACTTAAAGAAGGGTGGAAGATGAGCTTTCGCTCAAAAGGTGAACGATCTGCACAGGCAGTTTCGGCAGAGTTCGGCGGCAACGGACATTTTCATGCTGCCGGAGCGCGAGTCTATGAAAGGACTCCATGGAAAGAGATACAATCAAAAATACTTTCAGCCGTTGAAGCGCAGTTAAAATAATTATACTTCTCGTGCCGGCAGATCAATATGGAAGGTCGTGCCCTTCCCTATCTCACTTTCAACTCTGATAGTCCCGCTCATATCGGTTATTGTTCGCTTGACGATAGCAAGACCGAGTCCCATTCCGCTTGTTTTTGTCGAGAAGTTCGGGTCAAAAGCTTTATTTAGAGTTTCTTCTGACATTCCAGAACCAGTATCTTTTATTGAAAGATGGATGATACCGTTGGATTCACTCGAGGAAATTACAATGACTCCCCATCCATCCATTGATTGAACTGCATTGCGCAAAAGATTAACAAGAGTTCTTCTGAATTCTTCCTCATCAGCATAGATAAGTGATGCCTTTTCGGAAACATCTGTGACAAATCGGATATGAGCCCGCTCTGAATCAAATAAAGCAAGGGCACTTTCAACTACTTTCTTCAAATTTATGAATGCATATCGACGACGAGGCATTTCGCCGAAGCGAGAGAATTCTGATGCGATACGTGTCAAGACATCGATCTGCTCAGAGAGTGTTTTCGTTACTCTGTTAAAAACTGCAGAGAAGTTCGTATCTTTGACTTCATGTGCATGTTGTACGTGCTGAACCGAGAGCTTCATCGGTGTGAGAGGATTCTTGATCTCATGGGCAACCTGCCTCGCCATCTCCTTCCATGCACCTTCGCGCTCTGACTGAGCAACTTTGTGTCTGCTTGAATCAAGCTCTTTGGTCATTTTATTAAATGCTGATGCAAGGTCGCCTATCTCATCTTTGCGGTCAAATATAACTTGCGTACCGAACTCGCCTTTCGCTACTTTTTCAGTAGCAGTTATCATGTCCTGAAGTGGTGAAGCAACGCGATAAGATACATAGGAGCCGAGTACCAACAGCAGTAATGCGACGAGCGAAAACGTACCATAGATCAGAGACGTCGTTGCTGCTATTTCATTTTCCGAGATTGAGAGAACGTCCACTCTCGTCATTGCTACAATGCCTAAAAGCGTCGTAAAGGATTGGTCATAGACGCTTTGATATGAAGTGGTTGTTCGTTCGAGTTCATTAGTATATTCCTGATAGTTCGATGTTTGCTCTGTCATCAGAGCAGCATGAACGACATTCAGAGGCAGTAATTTTGGCAAGACAAAAGCATCATACAGTTCGGGGGCACTTGATGCTAAGAGTAACCCATTACCGTCGAACACATCTATCCTGTGATCAAGCGTGCGAGAGAGATCTTGCAGAAGAACCGGGACTCGCTTTAGGTCATTCTTATCGGCTAACAACGGACGTACTACATTTGCAACTTTATCAGCTTCAGTTACAAGTTCACGTCGTTGATTTTCTGATTCTCGTGATTGTAAAATAGTGCGAGTAATATTTGATACAAAAATAAGAGGTACAAGTGCTATACTGAATATAATCAGAAATATCCTTTCACGAAAACGCAGCGTAAAGCGAGTGATAGAGATATTATTCGTCAGTGCAAGCGTTACAAGAATAAGTAATGCCGTTAGCGCAAGCGCGAGTGTTGAGTAGCGCAAACCAAAGACAAGCACATCTCCAAACGAATATTCAATAAGACCACCGACAAGAATCTTCTCTAACACATCTGTAGAGATGGAGTAAATTGATTTTACAAAAAGCAGAACATCTTGATCATCTATCCTTGATCGTATCCATGTCCCTTTACCGGCAACACTTTTGATCTCACGCGCGAGGGTTGTCGGAACATTGAGATAGGTTTGAGATGAACGTTCTATCTTGTCATTTGTATAAAGGAGTATAAAAGTATTGTTGTCTTCTACCCCAATTGCTAAGAGATCATTTGTAAGAGTTGCTCTCAAAATATATGGCTTAAGAGTCGTAGATGTGTCAGCCAAATCACGTTTAACTCTAAAGGGAATTCTCACAACAAACCGTTGATCCCTATACCTGGTAGTATTCCCCGTATCGACCTCAATTGCAATGGAATCCCGGGCATGTTCAGCAGAGAGTATAAGTTTTA
>JAYUZC010000370.1:0-3567 GCA_043752045.1 Bacteroidota bacterium
ATAGCTGTCATTTGCCAATCAGGCGGACGTTCGCTCGAAGCAGCACACTACCTGACGACAAAAGGAATCGGCACTATCTATAATGTAGCCGGCGGTACACTTGGTTGGATGATGGCAGGTTTACCTGTCGAGAAGGCAAAAAAGAAATTCGGAATATTTTCATAAGGAAAACACAATGAACAAAATTATTGGATCAATAGTAGTCGCTCTTGGATTATTCGTCAGTTCATGTTCGAGCGGCAATGCTGAAGGATATAAAAATATATCTGTCGCAAGTGCCGATTCACTCATCAAAGCGGATACGAATGTTGTTGTTCTTGATGTCCGTACTCCTGATGAGTTCGCAAGTGAGACAGGGCATCTTAAGGATGCAAAACTTATTCCTGTTCAGGAACTGGAGGGACGCATCACAGAACTTAGCTCATATAAAGACCGTACGATAGTTGCCTACTGCCGTTCAGGTAGCCGCAGCGCGAAGGCAGCGGATATGCTTTCGAAAAAAGGATTCAAAGTCGTAAATGTAGAAGGCGGTATTTCTGCTTGGAATCGGAGCGGCTTGCCAACGGAGAAAGGAACAGCACAGTGAACATTAGAAATGTATTGAGAATAGCAATGATACCTGTCGGTGCGCTCGGCGGGTATCTTTATTATGCGTATATCGGTTGTGCGAGCGGCTCATGCGCACTTGCTTCGAATGGATTCTTCATGACGCTTTATGGCGGTACATTGGGATATTTCATTGGCGCCATATTTACACCTCTCAAAAAGAAACAGGAAGAAGTTTCGGATCTCTAGAGAGCTGTGGTGTTGGTGATAGGCACGGTATAAAACCGAAAGGTAGCATGCTGTGCCTTTTTATTATTTACGGTAAAATTGAATTCGTTCTCTTGGTGTTACACTCCCGAGAATTTCTACTCCAATATTTATGGACAAACTCGTCGAGCAGTACCGCAAGCATTTCCCGATTCTCGACACGTCATGCTATATGATTAGCAATTCGCTCGGTGCGATGCCGCGTGAGGTCGAGGATGAACTCAAGCTCTATACACACCAATGGCAAACCGAAGGTGTCGAGAGTTGGCATGAGTGGTTTCCGCTTGTTGATACCGTCAGCGGACTCTTCGGGAAGATCATCGGCTCGGAGCAAGAGGATGTAACGCTCATTCATAATCTCACCGTCGGTTCGGCGCTCATTGCAAGCTGCCTTGACTTTACCGGCAAGCGAAATAAAGTTGTCTTCACTGAACTTCACTTCCCGACGATAAGCTACCTCTGGCATGGCTGGCAGAAGTATGGCGCAAAAGTGCATCTTGTTAAAAGTGACGATGGCATTCATGTTGATGTGCAGAAAATATGTGATGCTATAGATGAAGAGACGCTCATCGTCCCTATCTCGCATGTCTATTTCCGTTCGGGTGGTTTGCAGGATATTAAAACAATCATAGATAAAGCTCACTCTGTTGGTGCGCTTGTGATGGTGGATTCGTATCAAGCTGCAGGTGTTGTGCCGATAGATGTGAAAGCGTTGAATGTAGACATTCTTGCATCAGGTGTGCTCAAGTGGCTATGTGGCGGACCCGGTGCGGCGTTCATGTATGTTCGTCGTGATCATCACGAGCGTTTTCAGCCCGCTATCAGAGGATGGCTCGGCGATAAAGATCCGTTTGAGTTCGTCATGCCCGATGTGAACTTCGCACAAGGTATGCACCGCTTCCTTACATCATCAATTCAAGTGCCATGCCTTTATACAGCAGTGCCTGCATTGAAGATGATGGGTGAGATTGGCATTGATGCAATTCGCGAGAAATCATTAACAATGACACAGCGTATTATTGATAAATCCGATGAGTATGGCTTCAAGGTCAACAGCCCGCGCGAAGCACATCGCAGAGGAGGTGCGCTAACCATCGACCCGAACGGAATCTCGCAAGGTAAACTTTCGACAAAAGAGATAAACGACGAGCTTATCCGCCGCCGCTTCATCACCGATTACCGCCCACCAACAGGCATCCGCATCGCCCCGCACTTTTACAACACGCTCGAAGAAGTAGAAGCCGTGATGGACGAGATGCGGAAGGTGAAGGGAGTATAAATAGTACATAGGAGTCATAATGCAAAACTTTTCAGATTACAATACGCATCTTGATATCAAGTTCACTCATTTTGAGAAGATAGATATTCCTGAGATGGTCGCGGCGAATCCGCACAAATGGTTTAACCAGACACTCACGGAAGTCAATAATAGCGTCGTTCGTCTTGGTATCGTCGAAGGTGAGTACCATTGGCATAAGCATGATAATGACGATGAGTTCTTCTTTGTACTCGAAGGTCAGCTACTTATTGACCTCGAGGATAGAACTATCGAGCTTAACCCACAGCAAGGAGTAACCATCTCCAAAGGAGTCATGCACCGCCCCCGCGCCACGATCAAGACCGTAATGCTCATGGTAGAGACAAGTGCAATTATGCCGACAGGGGACTAAGAAGATATTATATTGCTGATGCATGGATACTTTAGACCTTCAATCATCTCTTCAAACACTAAGTAATAAAGGCTATTGCCTATGGGTTGGAAATGGAGTTAGTACATATTTAGCCAAAATGTCAGGTGTCACAATGCCCAGTTGGGGTGCACTTCTGTCACAGATTGAAAATGATTATGGCTTAAAGTCAGATAACAAGTGGGCTTATCCCAAAAGATTTGAGCTTATTCAAGAGAAGATTACAGCATATGAACTCCAGAGTGCCCTCAGAATGTATATAGTTGACAGGCTTTCAGAGAGTATATTGCGATTTGTTGGGCAACAAATTCTAAGCGGAGAAAGTAGCGTCCCTATAGAGGTAGTAAATTTGGCAACATTAGGTTGTCTCGCTAATCCAATTGTTAATTTTAATATTGAGTGCATTTCTTCTTCGGCGCTGGCAGGTGGTGACCAATCATATGCAATTAAGGCTTATCATCAAAAATTACCCAATAGAAGGAGGTTTTATAGTTCTTCTGGAACAATCAGTCGTGAAAGATTTCATAGAAATATTTACCACCCTCACGGTTCTTTAGAGCATTATGGTTTGTGTGTGATGACTGAAAAGGAATACGAGTCCCTTACAGAAACCCTAGGCTTCCAATTAGCTATTCACTCAGCGTTTGAAGAGTTTTTGGTGATTGTTGGCATGAGTTTACAGGATATATACTTAAGAAAACAAATAGCTGATAATAGGGAGTACGTTAAGGGTGTTTATTGGTATTCTAGTGATACTGATAGCTTTGATAATGAGACGATAAGCTGGATAGAAGAAAACGAAATTACGGTTATTCCAGTAGAATGGGATTCGTTTTGGGTTGAATTAAAAAAAATACTACCAGTACCAACTGAATCTCAACAACTATGTTGTTGGGAGCAAGTTCTATATGCCATGAAAAATTCTTTTGAAGGGAAGCAGAGACATGAGGATCACATTTCTTGGCTTGAAAAGGAAGATGTTGATACAACACCCTTGAAATTAGTAGGATTTGAGAAAGGGTTTTCAGACTCACCGACAACTAAAATCCTTGACTCAAGAATTGAC
>JAYUZC010000371.1:0-3559 GCA_043752045.1 Bacteroidota bacterium
TTGTGTCGTTGAAGTACAAATATGCGCTATGACATCCACACATTCCTTCTCCTTTGCGTCATAACGTTTGATTGTGACGTCGAATGTGTCGAGCTTCCCGATAGTATCTTGTTTGACATATTTAACAATAAATCCCCCGAGCGTTGAATCTTTTATGATGCCAAGAGCTGAAGCAATACTAAATTCTACAGATGCTTTGTTAGCACCAATTATATTCGTACCCCAACCAGTCGGTGCCTCGGCAGTGAAGATAGTCCAGCCATTGCCAATCTCAAAGAGCATACGATTCATGTTCGTATCTCGCAAATTTTTGAACGTGTAGTTGTATGTACATTCTTCAGCTTGTACACTCCCTCGAGTAACTTCGTCGCACTTGGTTGTCGGAGGTGAACATCCAATAGTGTGCTGCCCTGTAAAGAGTGGTGTACCTACTATCACAGCAGCATCATCATAGGTAGCCCATCGTATCGGAAATTGTTCACCAGGAGTAGTGGGCTGAATGTCAAAAAGAAAATCCTGTGTCTGACCGCTTGCTTGTGACGAACCGCCAGAAGGCACTACAAATGTAACTGACGTATCATTCTCGCCAACTTTATCCCACGATAAAGTATTAAAACTCACATTAAGTTTACCTTTTCCGGTAGGGATTGAGAGTTTAACTGCAGTAAGATTTGATGGCGGCTGATTGTGTTCATTATATACTTTTAGGATATAAGAACACAAACCTACTTCAGAGATAGTCACCGTATCTGATTTAGGGGCTTCCTTTTGGCACTGCAAAAGCATCTCTCCACTTGTGAGTGTATCCACAAGGGTTCTAAACGTTCTCCAGCCAAGGGTAAATTGAGATGAAGGTGCATCTACATTAAAACGGAACAGTGAGTTTACAATACCGCTAGGGATAGACAATGAATCATGCGGTGCAGTATAAATAATGCTATCTGCCTTAACGGTCTTCGTCCAAAATATAGGTGCACTCGGTGCGGAAGAAAAACTAACACCTGGTGTCTTTGTCCACATCACAACCTTACGAATCTTAGAGATAGGTATCTGATTTGAAACGTGAAAGTTCTTCACAGTCATTTCATAGAGGCACCCATTCAACAAAGTTGCTTTCACTGAATCACTATTAGGTACAAAACCTGTGAAGGTTACAGGAATATTCCTGAGGGTATCGCGTGATACCAAAGCCCCACCTTCGTCGTATGTGAACCAAGCAAACGAGAATTTATTAATTGATGGATTTCCTCGCAAGGTTACTTTGAAACCTGCTTTCACTTCATTATAAAATATATAATCACTTTGACTCTCTGCACTGAAATACGCGAATGTATTTGTGACTGAATCCAGTTTCCATCCTGAAGGTGGACTAATCTTCGATGGACGCATTGTGCCGCCGGACACTGTAACCATTTGTGTCGCAAAACGAGAAATTGGGAGTGCAAAATCGTTTTTATTATGCAGAGTGAATGTGAACACCGGGTCATTACTTACAACAGAGGGGACAACACTTAACGAATCATTGCGATATGATTGTGTAGGGGTACAGATGAATTGTAATGTGCCGGAGTCAATTGGTGAAAGCGAATTGTATGTTACCCATTTCATATTAACAGGCTGGTCTTGTTTTTGTACACCCAAACATATACCAAAATCGCTTTTCGATCCACCGACTGGTATTGGGCTTACTTCTGCTACATACGAAGCCGTTACATCAAAAATGTTCTCGGACCACTGCGCAACATTCTTTAGGTCTTCAAATACGGTGCCGTCCGCGGTTGTTATCTGAAAGCGAATCTCATCAATTGCTTTTGACTGGGCATTCCGATTTTTTACGTTTAACGTCCAACAGCATAAGCCACTGGTGTTGGGGGTTATCTCCAAAGTATCTTTTGCAGCGAACACATCTGCACAAAGAAACGAAAGCATGAATACAATAATCGTAAGTTGTTTTTTCATAAGAGTGTACCTGTTGAAAGGATCCAATAGTAAAATTAAGACACAAGTCCTAAAATAAAACGCTTATTGGGAGATTTAGTTACTGCAACATTTCCATAAGAATTGGATTTTCTGTGCTTGAGGGCATATAAATCCGTATTTTTGCACGATTTTATTCCCTTAAGTTATGGGGAAAAGATAAATATACGAAAAATGCAGACCGATCCCAAAAAACACGAATTTCCGCAGCGGAGCGTCCTATTCGTCTCCAGCGAGGTATATCCGTATGCAAAAACGGGTGGTCTTGCTGATGTGAGTTCTGCGTTGCCCCAAGCATTACGTGAATTCGATCACGATGTGCGGGTTATTATGCCAAAATACGGCTTTATTGGCGAGAAAAAGCAAAAAATACACATCATTAATCGTCTGCAAGGACTTGACTTTAAAATAGGAGATAAGACATACTCCGTTAATGCAAAGTCGAGCGCCATCCTTACCCCAAAAACCAGAGTTCAGCTTTATCTTCCTGAGAACGAGGAGTACTTCTCTCGGATGGGGCTATACTCTGACCCGGTCACAGGCAAAGACTACGTTGATAACGACGAACGTTTCTATATTTTCGCGAAGTCAGTTCTTGAAGTGTGCAAACGATTGCTCTGGAAGCCGGATATCATCCACTGTAATGACTGGCAGACAGGGCTTGTCCCGCTACTGTTGAAAGAAAGTTTGAAAACCGACCCGTTCTTCAATGGTACAAAGACCGTCTTTACAATACACAACCTTGCCTACCAAGGTAACTTCCCTGCTACGACATTTCCCAAACTTGGATTGCCACTTGAGCATTTCAACCCGAATGGTATTGAATATTATGGTGGGGTGTCATACATCAAATCAGGCATTGCATTTGCGGATGCTATCACGACCGTAAGCCCTACATACGCTGAAGAAATAAAGACTAAGGAAATGGGATGCGGCATGGAAGGACTTCTTACAAAGCGCAAACGAGATGTTCACGGCATTCTCAATGGTATTGATGATTTTATCTGGAATCCGGAGAATGATGTTAACATCGTAAAAAATTATAGTCTCTCCTCGATCGACCAAAAGGAAGAGAACAAGAAAGATCTTTGCGAAGCGATGGATATTCCTTACCAAGAGGGTACACCTATCATTGGCTTGATCGCACGGTTCGTTGACCAAAAAGGACTTGATCTATTAGCAGAAATCTTCGAGAATATCATGAAATCGGGTGCTCAGATAGTTATTCTCGGTTCGGGTGACAAAAAGTATGAAGATCTTTTTTCAAAACAGCAGAAAAAGCATCCCAAGCAAATCGGACTTCATCTGGGTTTCCATGATAACTTTGCTCATAAGATCGAGGCAGGTGCAGACATGTTCATTATGCCAAGTGCCTACGAACCCTGTGGGTTGAACCAAATGTACTCCATGCGCTACGGAACAGTCCCTGTTGTTCGTAAGACTGGTGGTCTTGCCGATACGGTTACCGACGCGGCAGCAGCAACAAAGAAGAGCCCTGCTACCGGATTCGTTTTTGATAAATACGACGGGAAGTCGTTTTGGAAAGCACTTGAACGCGCGATAACCATGTATAAGAAACATC
>JAYUZC010000372.1:0-3559 GCA_043752045.1 Bacteroidota bacterium
CTCTGCCGCGCTAAGCATTTGTGAGCTCATGAGCGTATCTACATACATCCGGTAGCCCTTATCAGTGGGCATACGTCCTGCACTCGTATGAGGATGGTCAATGTAGCCGAGATACTCCAGATCTGACATTACGTTACGGAGAGTCGCATCTGAAAGCCCCAAAGCGCTAATACGGGAGATATAGCGAGAACCGACGGGATTTGCTGTCAGGACGTACTGCTGGATGATTAAGCGTAATATATCACGCTGCCTCTCGGAGAGCGGCTCTGAACCATCAGCGATATGTAGCTTCTGCTTTGCCATAGCTCCGTACAAACAATGACCTGTTTTAGAGAGGTTTCCTCATTACGGGCTATTTAAAAAAGAACTGCCCCGCTCATTTAAGAGCGGGGCAGTTCGGAATGTTCTATTTGAACAGATGATTACTTCTTAAGAGTCATCGTCTTCGTGATGCGCTGTGTTTCGCCAGCAGCATTTGTGAAGCTAAGCTCGTAGACGTATGTACCTGTTGCGAGGTTAACATTCGAGAAGGCGATCTGCTGCGGACCTGCTGTAAGCTCAGAAGCTGTAGCGAGGTTTGCAACGACCTTACCTGTCATATCCATTACGCGGATAGAGACAGTACCATTCTCAGGAAGTGTGTACTCGATCTTCGTAGAACCCGTGAACGGATTCGGGAAGTTCTGCTCAAGTGACAAGCCTAAACCATCTGCGCTACGACCGAACGTAACTGCAGGGCTAGAGCTGCGTGCACCATCGAGATCAACGTTCGTTACACGGTAGGTGAAGTTCTTCACCTCGAATGCACTTGCGCTGTTATCAGTGAAGCTGTAGTTCTTCGTGCTTGATGCTTTTACATCACCTACGAAGTTCCAGTTGTCACCACTAAGCACTTCAACCTCATAGCGGTCAACATCTTTTTGAGCTGCGACCTGCCATGTGATCTCGTTACCTGTTGCTGTAGCAGTACCCTTCACGTTGACGAATTCAACAGGAAGAACTGTACCTCTGAAGCTCTGGATGAAATCAAGAGCGCCGCGCATAAAGCGTGTGGTACCACTTGTGAGCGTACCTGCTTCTGTCAGCGGAAGTGTAGGGATTGCATCTGCCCAGTCAAAACCGTAGAATACGATGTTGAAGTTAGGGCTTGTAAATGCTGTACCTGCACCACTATCAAGCGGAGTTGCCGGATGCGTGTTGTAGTTGTAAGCATAACGTGATACATCTGTGCCAACAGTAGCTGTAACAGGATATACAGTGAGTACATCCGGTGAGGCAGCACTGATACTATCATTAAAGATAAAGTATATGCCCGTACCCTTAAGTAAGCCACGATGCATCGTTGGTGTAATAACCGGGAAGTTCAAACCAGGATGAGCTGCTTTGTAGCGTGTGTGCATCCATTGATCCATGAACTCACGATCAGTGACCATATTGTTTATCTGTGCAAAGTTTGACGAAGGATCGTTATACTGGGCAATATTCTGTCCAGCAATGACGAATGACTTCTTCGCATAGTTCTGACCTGCACGTAGATAGTTAATAATCTCCTCTGTCTCCTTCAAGCTTACTGCACCAACGCCAAGGCGTGTACCAGGTGCTGTAACATTATTGTAAGGAATTGTCGGGTCACCTGTTGACCAAATGAGTGTCCACCATGGAGCATAATCAATGAAGTTTGCTCCGTAGGAAGTACGATCAAGTGAATCGAACTTTACTCCAAGTCTGCGAAGTGCGCGTGTTACGCTATCTTTGTTTGCAAGACCCTTTGCTGTAGTTGACTCGTAGCTAACAAGAACTGCTTCTTTCTTAAGCGTCAATGTGAATATCTTAGAAAGAGTATTGTTCGAGTTGTTCTGATCATTTGCTACCCATACCGTTACACGATATAGTGCACCTGGTTTCGGAACGATGTTCGCACCTGCGAAGTCAACAACTTTGCTCTCCGCAACGTCGAAGTCATATTCCTGTGGAACAGCAGTGTAGAGATTAACCCAATTGACACCATTTGTCATAGATGAGTCAATCTTCGCCCATACCTTACGGTCAAGCGCCTGAAGACCACCGAGGTTCTTTATGATCGCCTGAATGTTGAGTGGGTTATCATCGGTTACAATAATTGAACCTGAACCGTTGGTAAGACCTGACGGCTGTGTGATAACCTGAACTGCAAGGTCGTTCGTCCATTGGAATCCTTCAAATTCATCAGCACCAATATCAGGTGTGCCGTTTGCCAAAAGGCGCTCGTCACCATCAATATCAAAACGCTGTGAACCTGAATTAAGCCACTTACCTGCGTTTGAAGCCGGGCTAAAGATATAGCTTGTTGCTTCAGGCAAATGAAGTGAATCCATTGTGAAACGTGCATCACCGGTTACAGAATTAATATCCTGACCTGTAAGTGTACGCCAATCATTAAGAGATACGATATTGCGCGTCTGAATATCTAACCCAGTTGCACGGTCATACTCCCATACGGTTGCAAAGCGACCGCTGTTGAGCAAGTTAAAGAGGTTGTAGTCTGAACTGATGTTCTTTTGCCATGGGCGTGGAACTGTCAATTCATACACAACTGCCGTTGGGCTAAGTGCCAGATTCTCATTTCCAACGATATTGTTAAAAAGGAACGGACGCTGTGAGCGAGATACCGTGATCATGCTCCCTGAGTTTGCAACTGTAAGAGAGTTGTTGAATACAGAGTCATTCTCTGTTGTATAGAGTGCTGATGTCGTATTGAAGTAGATCGGAAGAATACGAGACATACCACTACGGAGATCATAGATGAAATTGCTTGCTATGACGTTATTTGTCTTCACAGGCAAGGTTGATGTTCTGGCAGTCGGGCCTGAGCCAACAACATAGATATTCGATGATTGCTCAATAAATATACCTGATGATACTGACCCACCGCCGATATTGCGTATCTTATTACCAATGATCGAAGAGTTAATAGAATTACCTCTCTCTGGGGAGAATAAGTCAGTCCCTTGATGAGAGATGCCAGAGCTAAATGAACCACCACCAGAACCAACAAACGATATTTCATTGCGTTCGATTTTCAATCCATCTTCATTGAGGAAGTTTACTCCGACAAGACCAATCGGGCGAGCTTGACTTCCGATTGTGTTGCGGATGAACTTATTATTATTGTTCCTTCTGTCTTCAAAAACAGCTTTGCCGATATTGAAGAGCGGGATTGTACCGACATCTCTGATACCGATACCAGCATTACCAATTCCATTGTTCTCAATAGTTATGTACTGATTTGCTGCTGTATCAATAACTCTATCCAATGAAAATGAGTTAAAATCATACACATTTGACATTTGGAATACGGTTGATCGGCTGTTGGAAAGATTTCCGTTACCGACGAGATTCATATTCTTGAATGTCAAGTGATGTCTGCCATGCTGCAGATTAAAGATAGATCCACCACCAAATGTTGATTGGTTGTTGATTGTAATAGCGCGTTTACTCGGCTCTGGATTAATACCATCAGAAGCTGGGAATGCCTGATTATTACCATCAAAAACCATCCAAGGAGCTGAACCATACCCAA
>JAYUZC010000373.1:0-3549 GCA_043752045.1 Bacteroidota bacterium
AACGCTTACCTTTGAGAACTGCACGAGCGGTGTTATGTATATGGATGTAGTGAACGGGCTTGGTGTTTCTGTCCTTCGCGAAGAGATACCGGATGTTGATGGATTGCAACAGTATGCGGCAGACCTAAGCGGACTCCCTGCGGGCACGTATCATATCCGCCTCATCTGTCCCGCCGATGACTGGAGCGCAAGCACAAGTGTTATCAAGACCGGTGGGGCTGTTAAGCCTTGGTCGTTAAACTTAAAGAAGATGATTGGGAGGTAAGACTGGGATTAATGTGATTTGCTACGCAGCGATTTTCGCTTCCAGTTCTCCTATCAACAGTTCAAATTCCGGGCTTTCGCGTAGTAGTGCGAGATCGGGGTCGGTGCGGAAGAGTTTGACGTCGGTAAATCCGGCTTCGATGCTTCGGCGAAGTGTTGCAAGTGCGCGAGAGGTGTCTGTTAGTTTTAGGTAGAGACATGTAAGATTATAGAGTGCATTGCCGTCAATTGTTTTCTCGAGGACAAGTTCATCTGCCTTTAGTTTTGCTTCTTCAGGTCGTGCCGCAAAGTACAACACCATTGCTAATTGCACCTGTGCATTGACATCATCGGGATTGAACCGCTCATGTTTTTCATAATAAGGTATAGCCCGAAGTGCTGCTGCTTGCATACGTGCCATGTCCCCAAGTTGATCGAGAACAATGAGCAACCCAAAGTGAACGTGGATACTATTGATGGTCAATTGCACGTTCCGCTCTCTGGCATCGGCAGCTTCGCCAAGCCGACCAAGCGCCATCAGAGATAGACCAAGTGCTTGATATGCGGGTGAATAGTCCGGGTCAAGTTGAAGAGATTTTTGTGCATACCGAAGCGCCTCTTCGTTGTTGCCGCGCAATGACTCGATATTACTTATCAAACGAAGTGATCTTGCCGTCTCTCCTTCGATAGCAGTCATCTTAGCAATAGAGTCTTCTGCTTTTTTCAGGTCAGCCGTATCATGTGAGTACGACTTATAGAGTTCGAGCGACGAGGATGCTATACCTGAAAACACCGGAGTGCAAAGCGGGTCGAGCTTTGCGGCAACTTCGTAGAGCTGCAAAGCATGTTCATAGTCTGCGCGCGTTTGTTTGCCGTAGAACTCTGTTGCTTTTAAAAGTAATTCGTATGCTTCGGTATTATCAGTCGGTTTGCGTTCTATTTTCTTTTCGTCTTCAGGGGTTAAGCTGATACGCAATGCCTCGGTGATAGCAAAACATGTTTTATCTTGCAGTTCAAAAACATCATCGAACGTGCCATGATACTTCTCGCTCCAGACCCGCTGGTTCTTTCGCGCATCAGTGAGCGTCACATTGATACGTATCTTCTCAAGTATCTTCTGCACACTTCCCTCGATGGCATGAGTGATACCCAGATCAGCGACAATCTCTTGTAACTTCGGATGTTTGCCTTTATAATAGAGCACATCTGTACGAGGGCAGACTACCACTGCATCAAGTGAATCAAGTGTAGTAATTAACTCATCCATCATTCCATCAGCGAACCAGTCATTATCTTTTGAAGGAGAGAGGTCATCGAATGGAAGCACGGCAATGTGCAGAGTAGTGGGACGTACACATTCCATTCTGTCAGTGCGAGCTTCAGTCGGTTCTTTCGGTTCTGATGGACTTACTTCCGCTCCACTATTACCAAACCCATGCTTCTCGAACGAACGCAAGAGTGCCTCTTCATCATGATAGGAAATGCGGTGCAGCCCTGCAAGCGCATAGATCAGTGCATCGTTGAGTTCGCACTCGCTTATATCAATAGGCACGATGATCTTTCGCATCTCGGATGCAAGCGCAACTTCCTTGGTTACATTATGCGATGCGACAGAATCAGGAGAAAGCAAGACTACAAGTGCCTTGCATTCTTTTATCGCACTTACGATCTCTGCGCTCCAGGTTTGTGCTGCAACGATGGCAACGGTATCCATCCAGACGGAGGCACCGGTCTCACGCAGCCGCTCGGCGAGCGCAATTGCAAGTTCGGCATCTTTTCGGGAGTATGAAATAAAAATATCAGCCAACTGTAGTAGTTATTTAGGACGTGTATAACATAGACGCATACTCTGGTGTGCCATCTTTTCCGTTGCCGGAAGAAGAGGGAGCTACATACTTGCAAATACTTTCGTGCTTTTGCTTTTTCTATTGCCGATGGCTTCGATGTGGGCAGAGAAATATGCAGCAAAGAGACGCTCGAGCACAAAGCTGGCATTCTCAGATACTTTCAAGTTTACTTTCGTCGGATCGTCGGTATTTTGGTAGAAGCGAAGGATGGCGCAGACCTCCGGGCTTATCGGGAGGTAAAAACGGCTTTCAGCAGTCATGGGGGAATCCATCATCAGGACGCAGCCCTTCTCTATCTCGAAGACAGGGTACTTTCCTTGTGGTATCTCGGCGGGGATGTGTAACTCAAATCCGCCAAGTTTTGCAAATTCATTATAGAAACTGAATAAGAACGAGCGTGCATGATCGTCGGTCGCGGCAGCGGAGATCGCTTCATATGTAGCCGAAAGTAATGTAAAAAGTTTTGGGTTCTTCTCTTCGTCATGGAGGGTATTCAGCAGAAGCTCGGCTATCTTTGTCGCAGATTCTATCTTTGCAAGCGAGTTCGTTATACCCGACATACGGCTGACATTCTCCGCTTTTGC
The DNA here is from genome assembly GCA_043752045.1 of Bacteroidota bacterium. Classification (GTDB taxonomy): domain Bacteria; phylum Bacteroidota; class Ignavibacteria; order Palsa-1295; family Palsa-1295; genus DATDEW01. The sequence continues at coordinate 2,675 of JAYUZC010000373.1, forward strand.
CAGCAGATACAGTTCTTTGCCTTGCTTTTTATAGAAGACGGCGGTGACGTGCATGAAGAGTTCGAGCGACCCGGCGAACTTGGACTTCATCTCTCTGGCACCCTTTGCGATAACGTCAACCAGCCCGTACTCCTTGGTGTAGATAGCGCATATCTTCGAGGTATCCCCCTGTTTGCGCGAGCGAAGAACGATGGCGTCTGTAGTTACGAGCATTGCGAAGTAGAACTAATTCGACCCCGATACCATTTCATAAAGTAGTATAATAGTATATAATGAAAAGATCAGTTCTCCTCATACTTCTATCAGCAGCATTTTTTGCTGCCTGCACCCCGACTGCTTCGGAGCCGGACGAAAATTTGCTTGTGCATAGTTCATCTAAAACTAAGCTGACAGCGATAGACTCAACTCGTACAGTAAATTCTGTCGTGACCTGCGGCTGCCCATTCCCCGTGTTTATTGCCGGGGCAGGGGATACATCGATCATTAAATATGATCTTGCAACCGAAGGGGATACGATCTCCTCCCATCCGATAAAAGTAACGGCACATCCATCGGGGGTAGCACTCGGGACCTATACAAGTTGGCTTGCGCTTGAGAAGCCCGATTTTTATAAAGGGTTCTTGCGTGATACGGTGCGGGATACACTCGTGATTAATTAGAATAAAAAAGGCAGCTATTAGCTGCCTTTTAATTTACTATTTTTCAGTTATTAAAGAACGATCAAGTCCTTCGTAGTTTTATTAAGAACGGTGCATCCGTCATTTGTAATGACGACATCATCTTCAATACGCACACCGCCTACGCCATCAACATAGATACCTGGTTCAATGGTAAATACCATGCCAGCTTCAAGTATAAAGCGTTCGCCGCGCTGT
>JAYUZC010000374.1:0-3544 GCA_043752045.1 Bacteroidota bacterium
GAGACGCTGCATTACTCTATAGTGTTGCGGCACAAGAATTATGCAAATGAAGACCCTCACCTATGAAAACACGTACAATAATCGTATCACTTATTCTGACAGTATTATTTTCTGTTGTTCAGTTTATCGGGCAAGAGAGGTACTTCCATCCGGAATTTGCTTCCGATATTAGTAGTAGCGGAGATGCCTATGCGTATCCACCTGGAGTGGGTATCCTCACGAAGTCAAAAAATTGTATGGCATGCCATATAAATAATGGTGTATGGAGTGATGAGGCCAAAACGATCATTGACCTACTGGATGCCGAGACAAAAAAATCTCTTAAACGCTCTGACGGGAGTTTCCTTATTGAAGTAAAGCGCAACCAGGCGCGAACGGTACTAACTGTTATTGGTCGATTGAAAGATGATGATGTGGAAAAGCCATACAGGAATGCATGGACATACATTGATCCGAAAACAATCGGGTCAAGTTCGCTTTCCAAATTTGCTCCGGGGTGGGAATGTAATTTGCAATTGGCATGCCGTGTGGTCGGTGACAACGTAAATGGGTATGAAGGAGCAACAATCACTGCTTTACCGATGACAGTTCGTCCGACAGATGCGGCGCGCAATAGTGAGCTACAACTACAAGTGATGCTCACAAAGGGGGAGTCAGTAAAAGGAAATTCACAGCAAGGAATGAAAGGAAATTATTTTGAAAAAGTTGTTCACCTCGAAGTGCTAGAATAGCTATTATGAAGAAGACCTATTGCCAAACGAGAACAAACAAGACTCTTGTCGTTATGCATTTATCTCGAAACAGTGACCCCATCCTTAGCAATAAGTAACCCTGGGATTATCATCCCCAGTGTTGGAGCTAAGAGATACACCCAGAGAGTAGAGTAATTACCTGATGCGATTGCGGGTCCTATTGAGCGGGCGGGATTCATTGATGCACCGGTTTGTGGCCCGGCGATGAATGCAAGCAAGAATACTGCTACACCAACTGTAATCGAAATTGCCCAGACCTTATGAGTATAGCGAGTAATAAAAAGTATGGTTGCAAACAAGATCGATGATATGATAAGCTCTATTGTAAATGCGGGCTGCATCGAAAGAGTAGGGATAGTTGCACCAAGATTTGAATTCCCGGAGAAGAACATTCGTAAGACCAAACCGCCTATGATAGCGCCGATGATCTGTGCGCCGATATACGGCAGTACTTTTCTTCCTTCAATTTTTTTTTCAAGCCAAAGTGCGATCGTTACTGATGGGTTTATATGACAGCTTGAAATATGTCCCAGAGCAAGGACAAGAATCGCTACTGTTACTCCGAAGATAAGACAAACATTTGCATGACCGATAGCTCCTCCCGTTGCATCGTTTAGAGCCATAGCTCCGCAGCCGATGATGACAAGCATCATCGTACCAAATGCTTCGGCGAGTAGCTGCTTTCTCATGTTGTTCCTATATTTCGAACTGCTTGTAAATAATCAAGCTCCGAAAGTTTGTCTTCCGGTATTGCGAGGAACAGACGTATGCGACGCTCTATCTCAAGGGCGATACGACGGAATTCTTTATTGACGAAGTCATCAGTGCCTTCTAATAATGCAGGGTCTTCAAATCCCCAATGCGCGGTCACCGGTTCGCCAGGGAAGATAGGACATTCTTCTTTTGCATTGTCACATACAGTAATCACAAAGTTGAAGAGACGTCCATTGAAGACATCTATGGGTTTCGACTGTTGATGGGAAATATCTATCCCCATTGCTGCCATTGTATCAATAGCTTTGGTATGCACATACCCTGCCGGACGCGAACCTGCGCTGTATCCAGTGAAGGTATCACCTGCGAGCTTATTGAGTAATCCTTCAGCCATTTGACTGCGGCAAGAGTTGCCGGTGCATAGAAACAGTATTGTTCTTTTCATAAGTGGTTCTGCAAAAATACGGAGTGCCAAGCCAATTGACACCCCGCATAATCAAAATTTAATCTACACGTAATATATATTATTATGCTCCTACCTCAATAAGCGAAGGAAGTGTAGCCAGCGGCACACAGCAAGCCGCTGATGATTTGCCATCTTTGTATGAATCAGCATCTGCAAGTACTGCAAATACTTCCCATTTGATACCATCAGGGTCAGTTACCCATGTTTTGTCTTGCACTGCATAGCAGCAGGTAGTAAGCATTTCTTCTTCGGTTACGAATCCACGCTCTTTCAAGCGTTTGTTCATGATGATAACCTCTTCGGGGTACTGCACCTGAAAGCCCATGTGGTTCAAGGCATTCATAAAGCTGACATGCTTCATGCCATTCGCTTGGTTGAGCGTGAAGTTCAGTTTCGGGTTTTGCAACTCGAACTTAGCGTAGCCCTCACGTTCTTTTAGAGGTTCAACGCCAAAAAATGCACGATAGAACTCTGTCGAACGCTTAACGTCGGTGACATTGATCGAGATATGTGGGTATAGTATGGGAATGTTCATGTTTTAGTCCTCGTTAAATCGTAAAAAGACGATAAATAGTTGTAAAAAAATACTAAGAAATCATTAAATCTTGAGCAACTGCACTTGCTTCTTGAAGTCATCAAGTGCCTTTCGGTTGAGCATGTAGCATACCTTTGTGCCTGATTCCTCGCCGAAGATGAATCCAGCTTCCTTGAGCACTTTCAAGTGCTGCGAGACTGTTGCCTGTGCAAGTGGGAGCACATCAACGATGTCGCCGCAAATACAGGCGTTATCTTTGAGAAGCTCAAGTATCTCCAACCTCGCCGGATGCGAGAGTGCCTTGAATTTCTTTGAAATCTCTTCGGTCTTCACCTTACTCATGTTATCTCTATCGTAAAAATACGATGAAATGTTTCAATAAAATCCCCGAAATATTATCGGGGTTGATTGAATTAATATACGTAGGGAAATAGTATATCTCTTATAAGTATCCCCCGAGAACAATATGGAAAGCATTGAGCTTTGAATCGCCTTTATTTTTGAAAAAATTATTCAATCCATGTTCATATTCTACTCCAACTGATAGGAACACTAGCCGTACACCTGCGCCTAATACCCACCCCATACGGAATGGCTCAACTTCGCTTTTTGAAATAACAGCATCAGGACCACTTACTACTTTATCAGTATAACCAACAAGAAAAGAGCCCGATACACCGCCTCGTACTTCAAGGTTAAAAGGGAAGATGCCAAGAACTGTGCTTGGGTCAAAGAGACGTAAGCCGACTTGCAACGGGACGCGGATAAAGTTTGCACGCATTTCATGACGTGAGTTTTGTGCCGCTCCGCCCTCAGGAAGGACGATCGCATTCCCATACGATGTAAACTGTAACCCCGGTTGAAAGAACAGATGTGAACCAATGTTGCCGTTCACACCGACCATAAATCCTAAATTAGAGAATGCATCAAGTAGTGGCGGGACTTCTTTCATATATGCAAAGTTCAAACCACCAGTTATACGAAACGACATAGATTCGCTTTTTTCTTGAGAGAGGGAGATCGTCGATACTCCAAGAAACACTATTAAGAACATGACCTTTCGCATAATTTCCTCGC
>JAYUZC010000375.1:0-3541 GCA_043752045.1 Bacteroidota bacterium
AAGTTCGATAGGTACAATCGTGCGCTTGAACTCGGATGCAAGTGATGTCTCCTTAATGACGTTGGCCGATGCAAGAGAATAGTCAGAGAGCAAAAGACAAAATGCCTTGCAACCTTTGATCGCACTTACGATCTCTTTACTCCAACTCGTATCCGCTTCGATGCCGTGTTGGTCTATCCATACGGTCATCCCCGACGCGCGCAGTTGCTCGGCAAGCGAAAGCGCGTGCTCGGAGTCTCGGCGAGAGTATGAGATGAAGATATCAGCCATTGTTATTCGTGCTATACAATATGTTCGACGAGGAAGTCATACTCCGGCGTGCCTTTGAGGTTGATAAACCATCGTCTATCAAGTTCGGCGAATTCAGTGTATCCCCCATCAATCGCGGTGCGGAGGTGCTTGACGGCTTCTTCAGTAAATCCATTACGGGCAAAGATGCCAGAAACTTCATAGTGCAGGTCCAGTGTCATTTCTTTGTCCACAAGAATCGATCGCGCTGTCGGTACACTTATCTCTGAATGCCCTGCTATATCTGCGACCACCATATATTCTACGCGGAAGTGTACGGCATCAGGAAATTCTTCTACCCTTAGAGCGAATAATTTATGTGATTTCTCCCATTCGATACGAATTTTCTCTTCGTCACCGAGTAGAAAACTATTTATTATTTTCGCGTAGTAGTTTAGTACCATTGTCGGATCGATCTCATGCGCCTTATCATATGCCACGATGGACTCTTCGACATTTCCGAGATTACTATGTATAAACGCTAATACTGCCCATGAACCCCATCGTTTTGGAAGTATCTCGACAGCTTTCTTTGCCATCTCAAGTGCGAGTTCTTTCTCACCGATATTCAGATAGTAATTTGCGCGTGGAGGATATAGATATGGCGACTTCGGGTCTAACTCGACTATCTTCTGAATGATCTCCTTTTGCCTTGCAAGCAAATGTGTTTGAGTCATGTCGCGGCGATACAGATTCGAAGTATAGATGGATAAGGAGCTGTAGCAAACAATGTAGTTGGGGTCAAGTGATATTGCTTTTTCGCAAAGTTCGATTGCTTTGTTATAATCACCAAAATTATTTGCTCTATCGCGTGCCTGAAGATAGATCTCGTATGCTTCAGGTGAGTTTGTCATCTTCTCCTCAAGCATCTCCTCTTCTTCGGGTGTAAGTTTGAGTCGTAATCCTTCGCAAATATCAAGAGCTGTCTTTTCCTGTATCTCGAAGATGTCATCCATCGTCCCGTTGAACTTCTCATCCCAGAGTGTCGCGCCGCTTGCTGCTTCGATGAGCGATGCTTGTATGCGAAGCTTCTCACCAGCTTTGCGGACTGCGCCAGTTACGATATACCGCACATTTAGTTCATGCGCTATCTGCTTAACGGTCATCTTTGCATCTTTATACATCTTCGATGATTTTCTATCGAGGACAAAGAGTGCGTCAAGTTTATTGAGTGTGCTTATGAGTTCATCGGTTAATCCATCCGAGAACCACTCGTTATCATGTGCAGGTGATTGGTCTTCGAAGGGAAGAACGGCTATGCGGAGTGCAGTGGGACGGACTTCAGTCCGTTCGGGTGTTGGGTGCACAGACTGAAAGTCTGTGCTACTGATTCCGAGCTTCTCGAATGCGCGTACAAGTGCAACTTCATCCGAAAGCGACACCTTCTGCAATCCCGCAAGCGCATACTTCATCGCCGCATTGAGCTCGCAGCGGTGAATCTCTATCGGTACGATCGTTTTCTTTGCTTCCGACGCAAGTGATACTTCTTTCGTCACGTTACTACTTGCAACAGAGTCATTCGAAAGTAGAAGAATAAAATGCGAACAGTTTTCAATTGCATTTACAATCTCCGCACTCCACGTCTCGGCAGCGGCAAGTGCGGCTGTATCCATCCATACGCTCGCGCCTGATGCACGCAGCCGCTCGGCAAGCGAAAGCGCTTGCTCGGAGTCGCGGCGAGAGTATGAGATGAAGATATCAGCCATGTGTGGTATGCAAAGATACGAAGTACAGCAGGTCTCTTACCCTCATCCTGCCCCTTTTACGAGCAGGTTGGAAACCTATGGTACGAAGCTGATTTTCTTGCAATTTTCTTGGGACGGGGGCGTTAGTTATGGACGGAGTTATCACTAATAATGAGAGTTGTGTCTCGTCTATTAGCAATCTTTGCTGTACTTTCTCTTACTTCTACACTCAACGCGCAGTGGAGCAATATTTCTGCGGGAAAAATACCGCCGGGCGTAAGCGTAGGTTCGGGTTCATCGCTTGTTGTTCGCGATGGGACAATATGGGCCGGCTTTAATAATCGTCTCTGGAGTTCGACTAATGACGGAGCAACCTGGAGCGATATCACCCCGCCGACAAAACCAGTCAATGACATTATCTTTGAAACTGATCTCTTTGATGCCAATACAGGTGTGATCTGTGCGATGGGCACGGTCTATCTGACAAATGACGGCGGAAACACATGGTCAGTTATTCAAGCACGCGTTGGATTTTGTTCATCAGTGAAATTCGTTCGTTCTCCGAGCGAGATCGTCTGTACCTATAATAGCGGGCCCATGCTCATCACCCAGAACGCAGGTGCATCATGGACTACGATCACTCCGTCGGGGTTTAACTTTATTGACCATATCGTTACCAGACGCAACGGTGAAATATGCGTACTGCTCAACCGCGTCAGTGGCACACGCGTTGCATGGTCGGTTACAAGCGGCGCAACATGGTCATACTCTACAGGTACATTTGATTATGATTGTTGGTCAATGGCAATAGACTCATGCGACGTGAACGCATTCTATGTCGTTAATGAAGAACTCTATGCCCGCACCGATGCAGTTGCCGGTATCTATATATCAACCAATAGAGGAGGAAACTTCACGCGCACCGGCAGCACTAATAACCTTCGATATTTTTGCGGCTCGATAAGTTCGGCAGCAGGTGGTATCGTCTTCGCACAAACGATCTCTTCAGGTGTCATCCGCACAAGTGATAACGGCATTACGTGGACACCCATCGGTGGACCCAACGGACCACTTGATTCCCGAACCATTTCATCAGTTACAAAAGACCTCATCTATGCAATTGATGTAACAGGCAATGTATGGAAAACTTCTAATAGCGGCGGATTCCCTGTCAATCCTGCCGTGATTGGTACTGTGGACGTTTCACCAAGCTCGCTTTTTGGTAGTACCTCAACACAGCTATGTGATTCGCTCACGCGAAGCTTCCGGATCACACGCGGAACCTGCACCCCTCCGAACCTTGTAAACATGACGCTGCAAGGAATTTCTCCTTCGGATTATTATGTGATATTTATGTCACCGGATTCAGTTGTCATCCGCTTCAAACCGAGCGCTGCCGGCATACGTAATGCGCAAGCGATATTCACGTTCTCAAATAGCACGTTTATCTCGCGCGACCTACAGGGCGTGGGAATCGATACGGGATACAAAGTGACGATCACTCCGAACACACTCTTCGTCGGTGATTCAATACTTTTATGTAAAAAGCTAACTCGCGGTGTGCGCTT
>JAYUZC010000376.1:0-3536 GCA_043752045.1 Bacteroidota bacterium
CTCGAAAGAGTGTTGCGCCTCCTTGGACATCGATTGCGAAGAGTGTGCCTGTTTTGTTTTCAGGGTCGCGTTCTTCTCCGGCAAGGATACCATTTGGGGAAATAAGGAGCTTCCAGATAATACTTCCAGGGGCAGCTGTGAAGCGCCAAGTCGGTGAAAGTGTATTTCCTTTGAATAGTGAAAATATGCTCATTCGGTGAGCGGCATAAACGGCATTTCCGGCGAAAGGATTCAGCCGCTTGGTCGAAAAAAAAGCCCCGAAGACATTCGTCATCGGGGCTTCACAAAAGAAAAGCAAGCTATTACTTCGTTACAACGACCTTTGCTTTTACGTTGCCATCACGAGTTACCACTTCAAGGTAGTATGTACCTTCTGCAATGTTCGTGATGTCAAGTTCAGTTCGTCCGTCGCCAATATTCTCAAAACGTTTGATGACCTTACCAGTTACATCATACATTGAAAGTACGGCACCTTCACCAGATCCACGAACCAGAGCATACATTACACGTGATGCAGGGTTCGGATAGACTGTCAATAGCAACGTTTCGACACCGGGCATACCAGCCGCAGCGGCAGTCCCGATCATCGTGCGAGAACCATCAAGGTCATTCTCCCAGAGACGGTAACGAGTGCTGAAACGCGGAGCGTTACCATCAATGAGCGCGTAGTTAGCGCCGTTCGATGCATTCTTGCCTGATACTGTCCCGATCGGCTCCCACGCATCACCAACTTCGCGTTCAACTTCGAAGCCAAAGAGATTCTCCTCTATGGCAGTACGGAAGCTAAGATTAACATCACCATTCGAGAGACGATTTGCTTCGAAGCTAACGAGTTCAACTGGTAAGTATGTTGATGAACCCTTGAATACAATACGCATCATCGGTAGAAGCGGTCCTCCGGCAGCAGAGTTCTTCGCTGCTGTTGACGAATAATATGGTGTACCATTGTTATCGCGGAAGTTAGCCGTTTCAACAGGATAAAGTGCATCGTACGTTTTTGCTGAGCCGTTATCCGACTTGACCCATACTAATCCTTTTGATGCATCACCGCCTAAATTGCTTCCCTGTGTCATCTGGAATTGGATCCGATACGTTGAATCCGAAAGCAAATAGTACGGTGTAAACGTCTGTCTCCACCAACCCGGTGTCAGGACGTTGTAACTGAACGAGCGGGTAACAAGGGTATTCCCTTGCAGATCGCGCACGGTAGCAGTCCAGTTTGTCAAACCGCTTGAAGAAAGATGGTAGAACTCAAAGCCACGAAGTGAATCGCTCTTCATTGGTTTGAATGTGTAGTAGAAGTTCTGATCCCCCGTTACAAGTGTACCTGCGGTATCGGGTTTGTTATCATCGAGAGCATACGTATCATCAATATAGAGCACCTGCTCAAACTTCGCAGTGTCATTAGCACGACGATAATCGGTAAAACATTGCTCAATATAGCACGTCGCTTTGAATGTACCACCTTGGCTGCCTTCAATGTTCCATTCAGGGAATGTTACAAGTGTATCGCTACGCCCGTTTGGCGCAGTATAAGAAGCGATGCGATGATAGACCTCTCGGTTGAGGTTGTCTTTAATAATGAGCCTGCAACCATAAACTGTCTGGTTTACGCCCAATCCGTTGCTCGCAACTTTTACTTTGGGAAATAGTTTTTTTACATCACGTGGTATGTGAGTGTAGTTACCGGCTCCGAGTTCAAATGATGTCGGCTCAAGGTCAGACTCATTCTTGAGTCCGAGAACCGGAGCGCTAATCTGCAGACCGTCAATAACAAATGCATCATTGTCATCTGCCGCTCCACAAGGGTTTGGATTATTGTTTGTCGCACTTAAACGGATTCTGACTCGTGAGCGGCTATGCACATACGTTGATGGTATCTGTATGCGATACTTCGTCGTCCGAAGATCAAGACCGCCATAAATTGTACCAATTTTCACCCAACTTGAACCTAATGGATTCCAAAGAGCCGCACTTGAAGGCAATGCTTCAATGATAAGACTATCTCCGCGAAGCACACCACCTGAACCGTTCACTTGAAGGGGTTCAGGACCGGACATTGTACGATTTGTTATGCCTGCTTGATTACTGTCAGTGATAAGACCGCGCTGCAGACTGAAGATAAACCATACATTTGATTTTCCGGTGAGATCAATTGGAGCGACGGTAAGTGTATCGCCTAATCCTGCGTTCCGGTAGGTCAAACCATTTACGTCGCGACGATCAAGGACAATAGCCCCTGTATTTCGGGGTGCGGCAGGTTGATAAAATAACAGATGTGAACTATCACGAGTATCACCTGTATGAATGAAGTTACATCTATCAAGTGTCGAATAGTCGTCAAATACCGGTAGAGCTGGTCGGCTTAAGTAAAAGAAATCCCGAGTCGTGATGTTATCAGGTACCCAGGAATCAGCGCCTCTGCTTGGCATAGAAACGGTAGAAGTTAAGCGATACGCTCCGCAGGGAATACCTGATTGCTGAGATGTACTTATTTGTGTTTCGGTCCCTGGATCAACATTCATACTGTCGGTACGAGAGTATATATTTATCCCCGTTGTAAGATTTGTAAGTACATTCTGGACAACAATACGACGTGTTGTATCAGTAAGGTTTTCAACTTTTACCTTTGGGATAAATGGATTCATCGTTGTCTCATATCCATCGGATGGTGGATCACTGACAGTGATAACTCTACAGAGATTATTGGGGTAGCGTAAAAAACGAACCGCAAGCGAATTATGAAGGTCCTTTGCATATTGAATTGAGCCGTACGTGCGGGCATAATATGTACCTTTGTGGAGGTAGTTCGTAGCAAATGTACCATAATATCCTGAACATCCGATAGTTGATGTCTCTTGGAATTGTTTAGCAGCGGGGGTACCGCAAATTTCACCATCAAAAGATTTATACATGAACGTGACGGTAGAATCCAGTCGAGAAAAGACTATCTGGAATGTGACCCGAACTTTGCCATTCGTACCTTTCAAGAACGCATTAAAGTAGCTGACATAGCATGTGTCTGCCGTCATACGATAGTACACATTGGATGAATCACCAAATGCACGAAACTCAAGATCAGCCCAAAGAGGAGCTGCAAATGAACGATAGTTGGAATCTACATCTACAGGAGGTAAATGGTTATTAATAGCAGTAAAGAACGTGTCAAAGCTCACATGCCCATTCACAGAAAAATACCGAGGAGGCAAATTAATGAGCTGATCTGAAAAATTAAATTCAAATGAATCCGCCGGCGGAGGAAATACCTGTTTATACCCGTTATCAAGATTTGTGAATCCCGTCAAGCGCACCCACGTACCGAAGGTGGTATCAACAAACTTATAGACTGGTGTCTGTGGATGATTATCATCCGAATCAACCAGGTAGAACTGGCTACGAGGTCCCTGTTGGATTGGCACCGGATTCCCTCGACGCGCGAAAGAATCACCCCCAAATAGCGCTATGGATGTAAGAGCAAAAAATAATATGTAAAAAGGTCTCATGATCGTGGTTAAGTTAATATCTATAAAACGCTT
>JAYUZC010000377.1:0-8873 GCA_043752045.1 Bacteroidota bacterium
CTATGACGACAATATTCCAAGCGATTGGAAGAACACCCGTCTTCCATGGTGGTTGAAGCGCGACACGGTTTACAATGTAAACCCAGGCGTTGGTTCAAATGGATATATACAGCTTTATGGTACTCCTCACAATCCTGATGTAGTACCAGGTGGTGAAGCAGTAAGCGTACGTCTTACCAACTGGCCGCCGAACTTTGCTTCTGAACATCAGTTGCTTGATAATTTTGACGGAGTGCTTGGTAATGATAGCACATTGCTTTCACATTGGATATTCCCACCGTACTTCCATTGTCCAGAGGGCTTCCAAGACGATACGCTTTGTGTACGTTCGGTATCTCGTGACTACACGTTCCGTATCTTCGTTCAGGATAGCTTGCCGATCTATTTGACAAGCCCGTCTATCGCTTGCGCTGCTAACTTGACAGATAGCTTGCGTTACGATTATGACATTCAGACGGACGATGAGCTTGAAGATTCGGCTGCTCTTGCTATCTCTATTGCAGAGACTCTTCGCTTGAATCAAGATGTGGTGTGGGATTTCCGTTACGGCAGAACAGCATACGCTCTTAAGATCGGACCGGCATGGTTGAAGGCATACTTCAATGCTGCAAACCGCGTCGCAGAACTTAATGCATTTACTGCTCGCGGAATTCTTAATATCCGCTTTGACTCAGCATCTGTCTATCCGCTCATTACGCCTGTTCCGCAGGTTAATGGTGAGTTGCTTCTTGATACGCTCGTTGCTGTTGAGACCGACGACGGTCACACGGGAAAGCGTACACAACAGTGGAGATTGCCGATTAACGTTGAGCCAACGATCTTGACAACCGGTGCAGATCTTCCGCGCGCTAAAGAGGACATGGAGTATAGTACATACTTCAATGGTACAAATAATCCTGTGATTCTGATTACCGATCCGAACTTTGCAGATTATCACACATTCCGCTTGATCTATAAAGGTCAGACAGAAGATATCTTCCGTGATGATCGCTATAAGACAGGTAAAGTAACCGTTTCAGGTAAGACGCCTCTTTGGTTGAAGATCAATCCTAATTCAGGTGCTCTCTATGGTACACCTGGTTTGAATGATGCTCCGCATAACTCAGAGAATCCTGATTGCGGTGGACCGGATACTATCACAGTGGTTGTTGAGGACGTATGCGGATTAACCGCATGGAGACACATTGAGCTTCAGGTTGATTCAACCGCTCATGCTCCGAAGTTCTTCAAAAGCACCCGTACACTCTGTATCCGTAACAAGACACCGTTCTGCGACAGCATCCGCGTAACAGATAAGGATCTGCTCCGTGATTGCCCAACAGACACACTTACAATTACTCTGCTTGAGCCAGCTGGCTTCACAGTGACGCCTTCAAAGATTGGCGGAACACTCTCAAATGATACTCAGTGGGTAAAGATCTGCGGTCAGTTTAACGAGGATGATCAATACTTCGTAAACGAGCCACTCGCTCCGCGTTACATTAGCTTGCTCGTCACTGACTTGCAGGGTAACGTAGATACGGTAAAGTATCAAGTTCATGTAGGTGATATTCCAACCTTCATGTGTGATGTGTATGTATCGAACAAGCTTACCTCAACCCATCCGGTTGATATACAGCGCCTCTGCTTCGGTGCAGGCAAGTTCGGTCGTGATTCGCTTGATATTAGATATTGCGAAATTGAAGTTCCACCACCAGGACCATCATCAGTATTTGACGGTCGTTGGGAGTTACCAATCGGCGGCTCGCTTAAGGGTACGCACATCGATATTCGTCGCGATACCAATCAGTATGCAGATGTAACGTGGCAGTTGCGCTTTGAGTCTGGTAGCGAAGCTGGTTCGTTCCTCTATCCAATAGAGATATGTTGGAACAAAGGTTGCTTCGATAGCACGGGCACGTTTGTAGGTAACTTCTACCTCGTTCATCCGAATACGCCGAGTGAGTTCTCTATTAATATGAGCAACGGCGGTGGCCCGATCAACAATACATTCTATACATTGCGCACGGTTGGTGCAGATTCGCTCTGTCTTGAAATTCGCAACGTCGGTTTGAAAAATGCACGTATTGTCTTCGTACCAACGAAGAGCGATGTTGCAGGTGAGGATACAAAAATCACTGTTCTCGAACAGAACTATCCGAACCCGTTCAATCCGTCAACGACTCTTCGCTTCAAGCTCGCACAGCGTGAGAATGTGAAGATCGAGATTTATGATGTTAAGGGTGCGCTTGTAAAGACACTCGTTAACGAAGTCATAGAGCAAGGCAGCTACCCAGTAATTTGGGATGCTACAAATGATGCTGGTGATGTAATGCCAACAGGTACATACATCGCGAAGATGACAGCCGGCAGCTATAGTTCATCTATCAAGATGACCCTTAGCAAGTAAAACGCCAAAGTTTGATCGCCGGGTAGGGCAGTAGCTTTACCCGGGGATCATTAGTAAAGTGGCGCACAAATACGATTTTTATAAACGACATTTAGTAATAACACTCATAGGAGATACGATTCTATGAAACTCTTAAAACAGTTTCTTGCAGGAATGGGCGTTGCGGCGCTCCTCTCGATTGTTGGTGTATCCAAGTCAGATGCTCAGATATGGGCATACTACGACGTAGAGATAGCTAACCAGTTCTTTAACCCTCTCGTTGGATTAACTAATGAGATTCAAGATGCTGACTTCCGTGATTTCTCCGGATTCGGTGATTTGGATGACGGTGTAGCGAACAACATCCCGATCGGGTTCTCTTTTGAATACAATCATGATATGTTCAGCTCTCTGAACGTTTGTATCAACGGATGGGCTTCGCTTGGCGTACAGCAGACACCTGTCATTACGCATGACGTGTACTACCTCTTCCGTGCGAACCAACCGAACAATACGTTGGCTCCGTTTTGGGGTGATCACAAGTATCGTGTACCTTCAGAGGCTATTTTTGGGTATAAGCCAACGACGATTCATTATGGAGTTGTCGCTGTGCCTGACCCAAATCCGTGTGCCGCCCCCGGTTCGCTCTTACGCACCTTCACTCTTGAATGGAGAGATCTGAATATTAACGAGAAGACAAATGTCAACTCTGTTGCTACATTCCAGATCAAGATCATTCAGAATGCTTTCGCAAATGATTGTGCTGTTCCTGATCCGCGCGCAACGATAGAATTCCATTATGGCTCTATTGGTAATCTCGGTACAGTTCGTACCCAGGGTTCATCAGTTGGTATTGAGGATAGCGTATCCGATAGCTTGGCTCATTCATTTATGAATGCGCTCTTCCCGTCATCATTTGCCGGTGAAGATAGCACACGTCGCAATAAAGACTCGCTTACCACATGCTGGCCGCCTGCAACATGTTTGCCGGGTCGTATTATCCGTTTCGTGCCTGAAGGCAGAAACCAATTCCAAGAGTGGGGTGACGGCGATGTAAATCTTACGCAGCTTGATAACACTCAAGGTGCAGAGATTCGCTTAAAGCAAAACCGTTTTGTAACACTTGCCGATGCTGACTCATTGCTTCGTGCCTCTGCACGTGCATATCCACCGCTTGATAGCGTCGAAGGTCGTCAGGCATTCCATGGGGATGCTAACCATAGCGGTCGTTATACGAACCCGAATTTCCCTGGCTTCTATTTCTATAGAGCAAATGCGTATGATGCAGCATACATCTTGATGTATCTCGCTGCTAAGCTTCCGTTCTTGCCATGGCCACAGCCGCTTCCTGTCCCTGTCTATAAAGAGACAACGGGTGATGCAACAAATATCACCGGTATTTATGCTGATGTGAAGAATGTTGTAAAAAGAGGAAATACAACCCTTATACCGGTTGTACTCCGTGGCTCTGTCAATGGACCTCTTGCATTTGACATGAACGTCAAAACGCACAATTCATCGATGCTCGCATTCGCAGGAATAGAGTCAACGAAGGGTCTTACAAGCTTCAATGCTGCTACAGGTAAAACACTTTTCGCGGCTGCAGGTCAGTTCGCCGATGGTGATGTGCTCGGATACTTGCAATTTATTGCTGAGCCGTTTGCAGTGTCTGATTTTGAACTTACAGATGTCATCGTTAATGATGAGCCGTATGCTGGTCAGCGCACGACGCTTGCTGCAGAGGCACAGGGTAATGTGGTACTTGCTGGTAATGCTTTAGAGCAGAGCAGCCCGAACCCATTCTTCCTTGGTGCAAGTTCACTTACTTCAATACCATACAGTGTTGAGAATGCAACAATCGTAACTGTCAAGATTTTTGATATGCTTGGTAATAATGTCCGTACTCTTATTGACGGTGAATCTGTAACAGCAGGTGCACATAGCGTCAAGTGGGACGGTCGCGATAATAGTGGTCTACAGGTTTCAAATGGTGCATACTATTACCAGTTGACAACCCCTGACTTCACGAAGTCAGTGAAGATGCAGGTTATCAGATAATTGTTTTGTTAGCGGAGCTTGATTTATGTATCAAGCTCCGCTAACACAGAGTTCATTGAAAAAATGGTCAAAAAAAATATATCGTGCAGTTGGCTTCTATGTCTGCTGCTGATATGTTTCTTGAGTGCAACCCCAACGTTCGCACAGCCGCAAAAGAATATTCTTCGTATATGGTTTGATACCATTACGGTCAAGACTCTTCCTGCGCAGGTTGTAATGAACTGTTGGTTCAAGATAGAAGGTACGAAGCCGCATGATTTTCGTGGCTTTCAAATGCCTTTCATCTATGAAGCGCATCAGATAACTCCATACGGGTACTATTTTTCAGGTACTGCGAGTGAATACGCCGGATTTCATGTCGGTAATCATAACTCTCAAACAGGTACCGGAAGTGTGGTCGTGTTGGGATCGTCGGAGCTTGACTTGAAAAAGTCGTTACTCTTTTCAATTGCTTATATTGCGCTTCCTCGTTTGAACGATACGGTTTTTAACGACTATATCGGATACATGGAAGTAGATAGAAAGCGATTCGAGCTAAGCATTGATAGCGGAATTGACTCTGTTATTATTGCCGATGGTTGGATCAAGTACGATAAAGTCATCAAGCCACAGCCGGAAAAAAGAGCAAGTATAACTCTTTCTTCTGACTCACTCATGATGGAGGATGATTCAAGTGCTTGGTTATCGATACGGACTTCGCTTCTTGATAGTGCACGTATTAAGCATTCAGTGCTCTCGTTTTCAGTTGACACATCCATTGTTGTATTTGATACAGCGGTAGTTGGGTCTGCTTTTGGGCAAACTGCTACTCTTACTATCGAGAACAAGATCACGAGTGTGAATGTATATCTCACTAGTATTGATGACGAAAAAGCACTACTTGGCAGTGGCGAGCTTTTGAAGATGAAATTCACAGCTCGCAAACGTCAGGATACAGTTGCTACATACTTGGCAGACAGCGCATACTTTGCTCTCAATACAGATAACTTGTTAGATACAGTTCGCTATGAGCTTTCTCCCGTTATCGTATATGGTAGTAAAGATACTCTAAAGTCAGTTAGATTGGACTTGACTTCGGATAGTCATTTTACGATAGTGCCGAATCCGGCAAACAACGTTGTGACGGTTTCGGGTAGCATGCAAGAGACAAGACTGGAGATATTTTCACTTCTTGGTGAAAGAGTGTTCGAATCTTCATTCGGTGGCAGCATCACTTTCCAGACGCAAGCGTTGGCTTCGGGCTTTTACCAGGTATTGGTTACCCGAGGTAAGGAAAGAGAACGATTGCTTTTACTGATACAACATTGACCATTTTTACACACTTTTTAATGGAAAAGTGTAACAAACAAACAAAAGTTTACTTAGTGGTACTAAACGACCTATGGAACTTCAAAATATAAACCGTAAGGAGAAGAAGGCAATGCGTAAGCTCTACAGCTATGCGGTCATGGGATTTGTAGCTCTCGTCATGATGATGAGCGCAGGCAAGTCGTATGCCCAGCTCTTTAATTATACCCCGTATCCATTTATCTCTATCAACCAAGAGGATTATTATGGCACGACAGATCCAAAATATCTGACGCCTGATGCTCTTCCTGGTGGTGAGAGAATATTCCTCGTACCAGTTTTCGTCTATAATGGCGTTGATGTGTCAAGGAATCCTAACACCCAAAATGGTCTCCCAAAGACAGACGCACAGCGCATCTTTGGTATTGATGGTCAGTACCTTGAGCCAATTCGTAGCTTCGAATTCCAAGTAACGTACGCTAACCAAGCGATTGTTCTTGATGAATCTCCGGAGCGTGGATCGCCTATTGTTACAGTAGGACCAACGTACCTCAATGCTGAAGAGAATACAAAGGGTAGCCCTTTCTATATTCAGTACACAGAGCAATCTGCCAACGATGTCTCTAATCCGTTCTTGCGTCGCGTACGTGTTCATGGGGCGAGCGAAGTTCCACTTCCGCTCTCTGATAGAACAAAGGATTCAATAGACATCCTCTGTTACTTGCGTTTCCGTATTATCCCGAATTGGGTAGTTAATGCTACTATTCTTCAGGTTGATAGCGCGAAATTTTCTGATCATGTTGGTGATCCACAGTACGATCCGATCAACTACAAACGTGGTAACCTTGCAGGTCATGCCCAAGAGTTCCGCGGACGTCTTCGCGTCGAGATCACAGCGCAGCCGGCGTTTGAGCTTCGCCCTGTCTCTGCGGTAACAAGCACGGATAATAAGAACTTCACTCTTACACAGACCCTGATCTCTGATCCGGCGGTACCTGGTGCTTCAGTGCCTTTCGTGAATTTACAGATTCGTAATGCGGTAGGAAACTCTCGTCTCTCGAATATCAATATCTGTACAGATCAGACATGGCTTACCGTTTCGACAACTGCCGGTGCTGGTCAGCATTGTATCTTCATTCCGAGAATTGACTATACACAGTCATCGGGCTCTGAAGAAAGAAATCTGTTCATCTTTGCAGATCCTTCAGGCTTGCTTCCTGGCGTGTACTTCGGCTATGTAACTCTTACCAGTGAAGGAGCTTCAAATTCTCCTACTCGTATTCTTGTAAAGTTCATCGTTCGTTCAAGCCCGGATGAACCTTCTATCGGTGGTGGTACAGGTGTTCGTCTTTCGATCACAAACTCTTGTGTACCTTCATGCTCAAACACATTGCTCTTCGGAACAGGTGTTGGCGGCACAGAAGCTATTGATGAGCTTTATGGTGAAGATATCTTTACCCAGTCACAGCGTATTGCCAGAGAGAATAACGCAAATACATCACAGCGTTGCTGGGCGTATTTTGAGCCCCTGAATGTCGGTGCTGATATCCGTTATCAGGATGCCGATTTTGCAGGTACTCTCCGTGACATTCGCTCTGATCTTGGTGATACCACGATTCTGTACAAAGTACATTTCAGCGCAGGAAGCCCAAGTTGTTTCCCTGTAACTATCTGTATGGATCCGAATGATTTCCCCGCCGGTTCACGTGTTATCGTTCGCGATACACTTAACGGCTCGAAGTTCGCATTCAATATGCGTGAGGCAACACTTCTTGGTGGTGGCCAGCGTTGTATCACGATTCAAGATGCTAATATCACAAGCTTCATTATTGAATATACACGCGGTTCAACAGGATCGGTAGCAACATTGCTTGCTAATAACTGGAATCTTGTTTCTCTTCCGGTTATCCCACCGAACCCAAGTTCGGATGCGATATTCCCGAACGCTACAGGTACACCATTTAGCTATGCAGCTAACGGTGGTTGGACAGCAGCAAATACATTGGAGTTCGGTCGTGGCTATATGGTGCATTATGGTGCATTCATTAACAATGACTATCTTGTATCAGGTGTACGTTCAAAGACTATTGCAAATGTCCGTGTTAACAATGGCTGGAATGCCGTTGGCGCTCCAAGCTGGACAGCTTGCGTAGTTGATATCTTCTTTAATGGTATCGGTGGCGGACCAAATCCAAACCTTATATCACAGGTATTCGACTTTACGCCTACAATCGGTTACAACACAGTTGCATATCTCGATCCGGGCAAAGGATACTTCCTTCGTGTTGATCAAGAAGGCTTCTATAACGTAACACCACTTGGTGGATGTAAGGCAGCTGCTACAGCAGATGCAGAGTTGAAGGGTTCACTTGCAAAGGTATCTGTACGTGATGCAGCTCAGAACGGACAGGAATTGTACTTCGGTTCTTCACTCAAGAACGAGAGTGCATTTGCTCTTCCGCCTATCGTACGTGATTTCGATGCACGTTTTGCTAATAACAGCTACATCTCAACAGAGGGCACAGAGCATTCGGTTGATCTCCGTTCGGAGAACTTCCCTGTCGCTATGACCTTCGAGAACCTAAACGGTTCAGTTGAAGTCCGTGACGTAACAGGTAACCTCATCGGTACTGCTACCAACAAGGGCACAGTTGTTGTTGCTAATGATGCAGTAACGAAGGTCGTCATCAGCTACAAGCAGTCTGCAGGTTCTGCAGCCGGCTTCGCTCTTGAGTCGAACTTCCCGAATCCGTTCGCAAGCACAACGAACTTTAACTACAGTGTCCCGACAGAAACATTCGTAACGATCACCGTTACCAATGCACTCGGTCAGGAAGTAGCATCACTCGTAAACGGTACGGTTGCATCTGGCAGCTACACCGCCAAGTTTGATGGTTCTAACCTTGCTAATGGTACCTACTTCTACACAATGAAGGCAGGTAACTTCACGAAGACCATCAAGATGACGGTCTCCAAGTAAAATAGCTGAAATCGTTTTTCGTAAGCGGGAGTTAGTATATCTAACTCCCGCTTCTTATTTTAGAAAGGTTATATGATGAAAAGATATATTTCGTTACTAGTGCTTGTCGTTCTTTCTTCATCAGCATACGCACAAACGCCGGAATTTTCCATGTGGGTCAAGTTCTTTATCAATGACAAC
>JAYUZC010000378.1:0-8864 GCA_043752045.1 Bacteroidota bacterium
GACCACATCTACCAATGAGGCGACGGGATTTCCGCTCAATGACAGCGAACATCCCAAATCCGTGTTCGCGGAAATGATCAAGCATCCTCTCAAAACGGAGTTTTGATTCTTCGGCGGTGAGGGCTGTGCCCTTGCCGACATAGCGCATGACCTCAGGGTCAGCGACTATCGCACTGAATAGATCCAAGTCGGCTTCTGCGAACGGTCGCAGAATAAGCCGCGGGGTTACTAATAATTTCACAACAAAGAAGCGTTAGGGCTTCCTCAACCGGAGAACTACAGCTTGGCTGCCTCGGAAATGTGTTTCACGCCGGTATTACGACCTATAACCTCCGGACTTGTGATGCACACGCCCGACCGGAAGCCATAGACTCCGGGATGAGGGGGCGAATGAATACATCACTAAAAACTGCCGCCGCAAGTGTTTGTTACACCACACCTAAAAGAAAAAAGAGGGGAATAATTATTCTCGGAGAATCGATGCTATTTTATATGTTCGTCGGACGAATCTCAAGCTCGGAAATCGTCGCACCAATAGGCAAGGATACTGCAAGTTTTACAGTCTCGGCTACCTGCCAAGCACGGAGCCACTTTTGGGGATTGGAGGTTGAACTCAAAGTAACCTTATCAAAGAACGGTGTATCAACTGACCCGGGGCAAATAGTGACGACGCGGATATTTTCATCACGGACTTCCAAGAAGAGTGATTGCATCAAGCCACGAACTGCGAACTTTGAGCCACTATACGCAGCACCACCTTTAAAGCCTGTCTTCCCTGCAACCGAACTGATAGTAATGATCGTCCCTTGTTTCTTCTTGCGCATTTTGGGGAGTGCTGCTTTTGTTGTGAGGAATACGCCTCGGACATTCACATCCATCACATAGCGAAAATCATTTTCGGAAAGTTCGTGAAATGCACCAAAGATACCAAGCCCAGCATTATTGACGAGGACATCAATCGCACCGTATTCTTTTTCGTACCCTGCGATAAAAGTATTCACCGCTTCCTCACTTGTCACATCAACTGCACGAGAGTAATACTTATGCAACGGGTATTCTTTGCCAAGCTGTGATTCAGCGAGCATAAGTTCATTGATGTTGCGTGAGCAGAGTCCAAAGTTATACTGCGAGTTCGGTTCTTTCGCAAATATCTCTGCGATGGCTTGTCCGATACCTTTTGATGCACCTGTGATGACTATATTCATAGCTACAACTTTCCCCCAATACTAAAATAGAATCTTGGTTTGTTCAGAAGCAAAGGCTTCTTATCGTCGTCGGCAAACGCAAAGTTTTCGCCGATACCGAAGCGAATCAAACCGATAGGCGTTTTGAAGCCAACCTGCGCTCCGATACCATGAACGAATGCAGAGAATTTTATCTGTTCCGGCTCAAGCCACGTAGCTCCGAGATCATAACGCAACGAGAAAAATGTCGGGAAGAGCTGGATGTAGGGTATCTTTACCTGATAGGTCATACTTCCCTGCACCATCTGTCTGCCGCGCTTTTCGTATTCATTGAGTCCGTAAAAACTATTGATACCGCCAAGAGAGAATGATTGGAATTGCGGCAGTGTCTTATCTCCGATACCAATTGCAACACTCGGGATAAGTGTATGAAGCCGCGAGATCGTGACTGTCGGTGTGAACTGTGCAAAGAGTTTTGTATAACTAACATCACTTCCAAGTTTAGCAGAGCCAACTTCGTAGTCGGCACGTAAAAAGGATCCGCTATTAGGATACGCAGCATCATCACGTGTATCAAAAAGGAATTCCACTGCGAAGCTGTTGATAAAAGAACGAGGAGTTACAGTTTCTTGAGTTTGGGTTGAATAGGAACGCCATGCTTCAAAACGAAGCTCCCCCGAAAGCGAAGCGCGTTTTGCTACCTCTCCTCCAAGGCGGAGCCGAAGACCAATATCGTTTGTCTCCCGATGAACATCGACGACACTCGATTCTATCTTTCCTTCAGATATATCATTCTTCGTGTCATAAACGAGAATATCTTTGAATCCGGAATATCCTTGCAACAAGAACGTGGTGAAAAGACTTAAGAATCGCTGCGACGAAATAGATGCAACAGCATAACGACTCGCTGAACCGATTCCTCCTTTGAGCGAGAACTCTGCGTCAAGCCCAAAGATATTCTCATTTGCGAATTCGCCGGAGAAGAGTGCCCCGAACTCATTATCCGCTAGTAACCCGAGCCGCAAGACATTCCTCGGCTTTTCCTCGACATGTATCCAAAGTTGTGCCCCATCATTATCTGAACGGAATGTGTCGTATCGCTCAAGAGTATCCTCAGCTATAATGATCTTTAGATTTGGAATATCAAATTGATCGACATTTAAACTTGCAAAAGAAAAATATCCTGTTGCAGTTAGGTCTCGAAGACCTTTATCACTTGCATCAGAACGAAAAATATCCCCTGCTGAAAGCGGGAAGATTCGTTTAACCTGATGTTCATCAACTACTTCACTGCCTCGGACTGACACATCAGAGATATATCCTCTATCAATAAAGAGTTCGAGTCGAGAATGCTTTTTGACAACTCGTATACTGTCAACTCGTGCAAGTGAAAAGCCCATAGCTCGCAATGAATCAAGCACCGAGCGGGCAACAATATCTTTACACGAAGTATAAGTTACTGCTGTTCCTCGAAACGTACTATTTGCTGCGATGGAAAGCTCTTGTGTTTGACCGTCTGCTCCATAGATACGAATATCAACGAGGACGGGTAAAAGAGATTCTGAAGAATTTCCATCGGGAGTTGTATCAGCTGCCAGATTGCCAAATGATGTTTGAATAGATGCCAATGCGCGACGCGCCGCAACTCTTCCCGACTCAACAACTTCTTCTAAGTTCGTGAAATCATCTGCGCTGCCGAGTGACTCAGGTGTGATAACTAGATTTGCCCGTGATAACTGTTTTTCTTTTTCCTTACGCATCATAAGCGTTATCACTTGGTCGGCAACTTCTATCGGAGTATTTATCTCATTGCGTGAACGAAGCTCACTTGTTGTATTAACAGCTACAACATACTCTGCCTTTGCAGAGTCAAGCGCTATATCAACAGGTACGTTTGAAAGCAAGCCACCGTCAACGAGTATCGCTGAATCAACCAATACCGGATTAAACCGAAGCGGGACCGTTGTGCTGGCGCGCATTGAAGAAGCCAGATCTCCTTGTGTAAAAAGTTTGCGTTCACCGGAAATAATATCCGTTGCAAGTGCCACGAATGGAATACGAAGTCCTTTAATAAAATCGTTTTGCGTACCAAGAGGCGCGCGAATTGCATGCGAATTCAGAAGCATGGTTAGCCGCTGCCCGCTTGAAAGTGCTTTCGGGATAACAGGGTTGAAAAAACCTGTGAAACGAAGCGAGAGGATGGCATTGGTCTCATCCTTACTGGCAAGTGAGCGTTCGGAGCGTTTTGAATCATCTTCATAGTCGAAGATGTCAGACCAATTCGTCTCTGTCGCAAATTTTAGAATTTCCTTTGGCGAGTACCCTGCGGCATAAAATCCGCCGATAACTGCTCCCATACTTGTCCCGACGATAAGATCAGGTTTGATTCCGGCAGAGTCAAGCACATCAAGTACACCGATATGTGCAAAGCCCCTCGCTCCGCCGCCGGATAGCACTAATGCAAAGCGCGGTACTTTGCCAAGCTGACGAGCAAGCGAAGTGCTTCCGCTTTCTTGGGCGAATAGGTCACTTACAAAAATAAGTATGGCAAATAGTAGTGCAACGCGGCGCATTGCAAAAGTAAACAGAGTTTAAGAATAGCAAATTGCAAAGAAATCGGAATGAATCTTTTGTTTCTAAAAGCAAAAACTATGAGAATCCAGAATGTATTTCTTACATCATTTATTAGTATCTTAAGAAGCCAATTAAACTAACATTACTTCAGCGGCGTCTGAACTTGCACCGTTACCGTGCGGCAGTAGTATCTGCCTTCGGGAGTGTTATTCATCTCTAGAGATTCGTTGGGGCCATTACCCTGCACCTTTGTTATCTCAGCGACTGGATTTTCTTTCTTGATGAGCTCATGGACGCTGAATGCTCGCGCGGTCGAGAGTTCTTTATTGTGATCGAGTTCACCCATGGCATCGGTCGTGCCGGTTATAGCGACAGTGGAATTCTGTTGGATGTTCTTCGCAACAAATGAGCGTACCATCTTTTGGTTCGTCGGTGTGATGTCAGCTTTATCAAAATCAAAGACGACAAGCGATAGACGCGAAAGCTCGAACGGGAATATCGTCTTCTCAACCGGTAACGCTATCTCCTTCTTCCCTGTCGTGCCTGCTTCATCTGTTACAGATAGCTCACAATTAAATGTCTCTTTGGTTTGGACCTTCTTAGCAATACGTTCTGCAGTTGCATTATCAAGTTTCCATGACAAGTTCTGCGGCGGCTCACCTGCTCCAGACGTAGAATATATCTCATCACTTCCTGCTGTGACGCGAAGCTTCCAGCTCTTTGCAGGTGCAAAAGTGCGAACACTTGCGACAAAAGGCAATGCCGACGGCGTTATCTCGTACTCTTTGAACTGCTCATGGACAATTGGTGCGAGAATTGATTCGTCACTAGCAAATATCTCTACGCGACGATTCTCTTCGCTTCCGGCTGATTCTTTTAGCGACGACGGGAATGTCGGTACACTTGATGTACCAACTTTAATCCGCGATTCATCAATGTTCCATGTACTCGTAAGATAATTCTTTACAACTTCGGCACGAGAACGAGAGAGAGTCGTGAGTTCGCCCTTCGGTACTTCTTTACCATCAGTTGTGCCATTTATCGTTATCTTCGCATCCGGTTTATTTGCTAAACGCGATGCGACAACTTGGAGCATATAGTAGTATGCACCAAGCGAGTTATGCGGCAAGTTTGCTTCATCAAATCGTGCTCTTGATAGAGATGTCTGGTAGCGAGGTGAGATAGTTGATGATGCACTATCAAAGAAGACATACGGTAAAAGTGGGAATGTCTCGGTGACGTTCGTCTCAACAACTCGTACTGTCTCATCCGATGCAAGACCGATAAACGGCTGCGGTGGTACTGGCTCTGCTTTCTTCACAACAATCGGAGGAGGTGGGGGTGGCGGAGGAGGAGGTGCGGGCAACTCCTCGAGGAAATTCCAACGAAGCGCTACGCCTACTTGCCAGAACTTCAGCTTCCAATCAAAATCATCTTTCATCTCGGTTAGAGGAAAGTAGTATGTAAACTCCGGCGCGGCAGTAAGTACATCCGATAGCGGAAACGGATAGCCAAGTCCCCCATGCACACCAAAAGATGTTTGAAGACCTACTATCTCGCCGCTGCCGACAGGACGAGTAACTTGTTTTGTTTCATCAAATGTCACTCCACCGGGCGATACTATCTCATCACTTTGCTTATAGCTTGTGCCTCCATCAAGCGGAAGGTTTACATGAAAACCAGTTCGCAGATAAACAGGAAAATCTTCGAGCGGAGTAAACTTCACTCCAAGTTCACCGAGAACATTTGGAAGCGTAGCTTCGTAATGATGCTCCGTCTGAAGTTGGGTGTACTCATCTGCCGTCGGGTCAAGAACGGTAAGCTTGTTATTCTGTGCGAAGCCAAGATCACCGCTTCTATCGCCATACCCAAGCCGTACGGTAAACTCAAGCATCGGAATAAGCGGGGCATCGAGCAAAATTCCTATGCCAAGTCCCTTTCCAGAACCGCTTCCAAACGTGCCGCAGCCAAGTTCACAGCAATAAACATTTCCCTTCGAGTCATGGTATGTGGTACCAAACCCGCCGTATGCCCCTACACGAAGATATGCTTTACGAGCAGTCTGCTCCTCAAGTTCGGAGATGCTTTGCGCAAAAACTGGCAAAGAAAATATCGCAAACGTAAAGGTGAATATATAGACTAATTTATCAATCATTCCTTGATGAATCTAATCAAAACTGAACCAGCGGGGCTATCTATGGTAAAGAAATAGGAGCCAGCGGGTAAGTCCCCTATTTCAATTGGAATCAGATTTTCTCCCTTTGTAATTTCTGAAGAAAAATCCAACATGCGTTTACCGGAAATATCAAAGCACTCAATTAATACTTCAACATTCTTTGGTGATACTATTTTAAGCTTTACTGATGAGCGAGCCGGGTTTTCACTTATAGATACAGTTAGCGAATCCACATCTTCACTTTGCCAAACAGTAGGCTCATTCATATTGACCAGTATCACTTTCTTAGATAAAGAAGATGCTACTCGAATGAAAGCTTTGGACGTCAATGAATCAAATGCCCAACAAGACTCCAGTCCGCTTTGAGCACTATCGACAGTAACTTTTTGTATAGGGACATCATCAATTGTGACCTGTGTCGGATATCTCTTCAAATGATGTATCACAAACAATCCTTTTGAATCAAATGGAGCGAGATCTCCTATTGTTTCCCCAACGACAATGCGTTCTTGCGAATCAGCTGAAATATGGATGAATTGGGTATTGCTAAATTTATTCTTTTCATAATCGTACGTTGAATGGTCATCGTCGTAGAGGTACATTGTGTCATTTGCCCCTTGGTAGATGTGAAACTGCCGATCAGTAGATACAAGCGCATCGCTGGTATATCTACCGTACTGTCTCATGGGCAGAATAGCTCCGGCTTTAATGAGAATCGGTATTTTCTCCAGCCCATTAGTTATCGTTACAATACTTTGGCCTTGATAAATAGTACCCTCCCACATATCATACCATTCGCCCTTCGGCAAATAGAACGTAGCAGAGCGTAGTCTATTCTCTGTAATGGGTGCTACAATAATACTACCACCAACAAGCCAAGCACGTGACTCATTATGAGTCATTATATCTTCAGGGTAATCAAATACGAGTGGGCGTATTGGTGGAACACCTGAAAAATGGAGGCGTGCAAATGATGAATACAAATATGGGAGTATGGTATATCGTAAACGGATGAATTCTGCAGATACTTTCTCTGCCAGCATTCCGTACGACCACGGCTCCCTATTCATTCCTTCAACACAATGTGTTCTATAAAACGGTACAAATGCTCCCATTTGCATCCAACGAATGTATAGCTCACTGCTGTCGGCAGATGAATCTTGCTGTCCCCAAAACCCACCAACATCCATACTCCACCATGCGGCACCGAGTGCTATACTTGAAAGCATGTGTTTTGGCTGGCTGGTAAGCACCTTAAAGCTTGTATTAATATCACCTGACCACAACCCATACGCATACTTTATAGAACCAAGGAAGTAATTCCTATTTAATGAAAAGACCCTTTTACTATTATATGCACGCTGTCCATCATACTGCGATCGCTGCATGTTCATCCCTAATAATGACTTTGTATATGACACTTCATCATTCCAATACGCCACTATCCCGGTCTCGTAGGGATTAACTTGTTGTTTGATAAATGAGTCCCAATACCATTGACGGGCAGCCGGATTGAAGTAATCAATGAGTCCGCAAAGTTTTTTACTGATGTAATCACCCCCAATAGTACCTGGTAAAATATAGCCTTGCGACTTAGCATATATCCCTTGAGGATGTTCGACGTGTATCCTCGGTTTCCGAATACCCATTAGAGTTATACCTTGTCTGGTTAGCGTGTCTTTGAATACACCTGAACTAGCAGATGGAAATGTCAGGTTGTTCCACTTAAACTCCCCCCCTTCATTTCCCCAATCCATCCATTCAAAATCAAGCGCGAAGACATCGACAGGAATATCTTTCGCACGATAGAGAGCTACTTTCTCAAGCACTTCCTTTTCATCCTGACCCCATTTACTATGGATGAAACCGAGTGACCATTGTGGAGGAATCGGAGGGAAACCAGTAATACGATAAAAAGAATTATATATCTCTTTTGGTGTGCCAGTTATCAAATAGAAAACATTATTGACTCGTATTGAGCTATCTTTCGAATACTCAAAAACTGATGTTTGGCTATTAACAGAGGCATATCCATCATCAACATCAGCAACCAGTGCAAATCCATTCGGTCCCCATATGAATGCACCACCGGCATGCCCTTGATCGCCAGCATATATCTTATGCGCTCTATCGTCAAGAGCAAGTGACTGAGAGAGGTCCTCTAACCCGTAGTAATAACCTTTCTTTATTACCGCAAGTAAACCACGTTTTGTTATATCGATAAGCCTTGAAGAGAACAATTCTTCATCGGCAGAAGAAGAGAATGTTACATCACTACTGTCAATTCGGATCCGTATAAAGAATAGTGGCGCTTTGAGGAAAATCTCATTTTTGACTGTATCAATAGAGAAGAACGTGTTAAGAGTAGCGATAGAGCTATCCATAATGATAGTAGGCTTGTCACGCTTGCCCCCTACTAGATAGGCCACCTCAACTGTCCGATCATCAATGATAGAAAACTCAAGGGCATCACTTCCTCTCTGCAGACGATATGATGACTGTCCAAAAACAGTAGAAGCGGTCATAACAGCCACTACCAAAATTGGAAAAAGTAATTTCTTCATCAAAATATATAATGAGATCGCTATTTCTGAATAATGATCTTTTCTGTTGCACGGAAACGTCCGACTTCATAGACGATAAGGTATGAACCTGTGGCAAGTTCATTTACATTAAAGTTTAGACGATATCTGCCTCCCTGCATAACGCTTTGACCGCTTAAGATCGTCATTACTTTTTGTCCGATGAGATTGTATATCTCAAGCTTCGGAGCTATCTCTTCGAAGAACTCTATCTCGAGTTCAACCTTGCTTGTTGTTGGGTTCGGGCGTGGAACAGTCAGAGCATTTTGTCCACCCGTAAAGTTTAGATAGCTAATATTGCAGCGTGGGTCAACCTTTACAATGGTTGTATCACCAGCCGGCACAGGT
>JAYUZC010000379.1:0-3509 GCA_043752045.1 Bacteroidota bacterium
GCGTAATCAAAATAATATTTTTTCCTGTTTGGTAAGTACTTTGATGCTAGATGGAATAGGGCTAATGCTGTATCGTAATTTAACCGATAATATTCAACAACCCCCAATTGATAATAAGCTGGTCCATATTTTGGACTGACTCTTATTGTTCTATTGAAATCCAAAAGAGCCCCATTTGTATCTCCGGAGTAATACCTACAAAGGCCGCGATAAAACAAGGCACTGTCAAAACGTGGATTCATATATAAAGAACTATCAAAGCATAATATTGCCTTCGAATGTTCTTGAAGTTGTCTAAATGCGAAGCCCCGCCTAAAAAGCGTCTGCTCATTTTGAGAGCTTACTTCTGATGCGATACATAAAAATGAGACCAATGATAGTATGAAGTTTCCCATACCCATTGAGCATAAATGTATCAATTAGGAACTCAAGCGAACTGGCATGACGAGCATCAAAATATCCTCATTACCCTGTGTTGCAGGTTCGAGGATTGCCGCGCGAGTAGGGGTTGAGAACTTGATGATAATGTCATCAGTCTCAAGATGCGCAAGCGCATCATCAATAAACTTACCATTAAAACCAATGAGCAAGTCGTCGTAGTTATAATCACAAGTGATGGTCTCTTTTGCATCTGCGCCCTCATCGGCATTATCAGCTAAGATCGTTAGCTGATCTTTTGCCATCTGGAAGCGAATCTGACGTGTATCAGGGTCGGCAAATATCATCACACGCTTAACAGATGAAAGAACTGCTGAACGTGAGATAGCCATGTTCTTCTCGTTTTCTCTAGGGATAACAGCTTCGTAGTTCGGATACTGCTCATCGATCACACGACTAAGTATAGACGTATTTGCATTCTTAAATTCTATCTGCGTTGCGCTGAAGCTGATGGTAATCTCATCGTTATCATCAAATGACTTCAATGCAAGGTTTACTGCCTTTGAAGGGACAATAACATCACGCTCTGCATCGGTCTTAATATCGGGATTCGTGATACGCACAAGACGGTGACCGTCTGTTGCGACGCACGTTGTGCCATCAGGTGAGAACTGGAAGAGCAAGCCCATCATTGCAATGCGAAACTCATTCGAACTTGCGGCAAAGATAGCAGTCGAGATCATCTTTTTGAGTGCAGCACCCGTCGTCGTCGTCGAGCTTTCGGGCTTGAACTCCTGCATCATATCAGGCAGGTCGCTTGACTCTGCAGCAGCCATCGTATAATTACCTTGTGCAGTCTGGAGTGCAACACGACGAGTTGTCTTATCAAGTGAAAAACTTATTTCACCATCAGGGAGTGAGCGGATAATATCACCAAGACGGCGCGAGCCAAGCGCGATAACACCTTCGGTCTTCGAGTTCACATCTATCGATGAGCGAACGGAAATCTCGAGGTCAGTACCCATAAGTGTCAACTTCTTGGCTTTCAGCTCAAGCTGGATGTTCTCAAGTTGTGCCAGCGTCGAGCGTGATGGGATTACGGCAGCGACTTTCGGCAGGGTTGTCTTTAGATCGGCTAATTGTGCAGAAAACTTCATATTTTCGGGGCGATTATGCTCAAATTTCTAACTGCAAATCTACGAATTTTTTCAGCTCATTTGCCTCGAAGACTGAAAATAGACGAAAATGTGAGCATGGAACGCAACTTCCACCCCAAGACTTGTAAAATGATGATGTTGCGGGTTACGATACTGCTCATGTTCGCGGTTTCCGTCGGTTTTTGCCAGTCGGGACCTACTATATATGTCCATCCGAACGGACAAGATACCACCGCCAAGCTACACATCATCACCTCTACATTAGACTCTGCAAGCATAAGAGTTGTCGGTAAAAATGGGTTGAATATCAAAGGTTTGAATGAGAATAATTTCGTCGTCATAAGTTCTTCTGACACAGCCGAGTTTGTATCATGCCAAGAAGTAATAGCAGAAACAACATCCGACCTTGCCATCTCTTTCATCTTTGATAATTCCGGTTCGATGTTTTCTACATACGATTCACTCACAAGTTATGCTGATAGATTCATTGACTCACTCTCCGATGGATTTATTGCAAACGTGCTTACCTTCGATGATATTGAACGTAAACCAAGCTTTGAACTCTCACGAAGAGGAACAATGTATATAGCACTATCAGGTTTTTCATCAGACCGAGAAGTGCTCAAAGACTTTTGGCATTTTTATGATACTGTTCGCTCAAAATATACACCGCTCAATGATGCACTGCTCGCCGCACTCGAGCAGATTCGCTATAGACGACAAAAGAGCAAGAATGAAAGACGGGACATTGTGATATTAGTGACCGATGGTGCTGATAATGCAAGCAAAACAACACTCTCAACATTGCAAGAACTAACTGATGCACTCAAGGTGACGCTCTTTACCATTGGCTATAGCAATGAGCCAAATAACAAGCTGGATTGGCTTGCACGAAAGACAGGCGGTAAACACTTCAATAGTTATAATCTGAATGACCTTCGAAATGTCCTCGAAGGCATTCGCCGAAACATTTCATCAAGCTACAAACTAACATACACCTTCCCATTCCGAGGAGCGTCGCGCCCAAAATAAAAAACCCCACCGCTTGCGCGGAAGGGTTTTCTCTCTCACGTCTGCGTAATTATGTTTAGTAAGTAACTTCAGTAGTACGCACCGAAGCTACCCATCGAATATCCGTTCCATCATCACCAAGTGCTTCGAGCATTAATTTATCACTTGTATCGTCTGCGGTTATCCGTACATCCCACGGGGCAAGGTCTTCAGCTATAGTTGTGACTGTCGCTAAGCCGACAAGAGAGGTCGTGCCAGCTATGTTCTTGATAGCACCCTTAATCTCATAACTACCAACATCGCCCGTTGAACTGATGCCAATAATATAAATGCTATACGTCCAAGCAGTATTGGATGCAATAGTCATGACTAAAGAACTTCCGTCGAGAAACAGCTCAACCCATGTTGAATCAGCTGTCGTGTTGCGTGCGACCATCTCCGACCTCTGTGCGTCTCCGATAGTTGCGAATGATCCGCTTGCATGTGTTTGCTGTCCATATTTATTTGCGAGGGCATTCAAACCGGTACTCATAGAATAATTTGCTGTCGCATTTCCAAATCCACCCATTGCCACAGAGTAATCCCCGCTTGCGCCAACGCCGCCACCTAATGCCATTGAACGGCTACCAGAAGATTCAGTACCGGTCCCCATTGCAACCGCGCCGGTGCCCGATGCTGTGTTACCTTGACCACCAACAATAGTAGCATATTCACCACTTGCATTATTTCCTTGACCGCCACCAATAACCGAACGAACACCGGAAGCGTTATTCTCCGCGCCTCCGCCAACAAATGCAAGTTCAACGCTTGCAACATTGGAAATACCGCCTGCAACTGTTGCACCATAGTCACCTGCAATATTGAACTGTCCGCCTGCTACAGTTGTGACATAACCGCCCGCAGTGTTATAATCACCGCCTCCGACAGAAGCAAGATCAACGCTTGCCTCATTACCATGTCCTC
>JAYUZC010000380.1:0-3507 GCA_043752045.1 Bacteroidota bacterium
GCTGTTTATTAGATAGTTTTGAAAACTTTGCTTCTTTCCCAGTTAAGAATCGGAGAAGCGATTCGAGGTTCTCGAATTGAAATGCGTTGTTTTTGAATTCTACTAAGTAAGTTAGATCTTTGCATCCGTCCGAGGTTTGTTGCATCACAGTAGTTATATACTTGTCATCTAACTCTGTGGTATCGAATACTTCAAGAAAAGAGAATGTCATGTTATTACCAGGTGCCTATTAATTGCACTAGTAATATACGAATAAAATGTGACTTATAGGCAACAATCAAATAATATGATCACTCTTCTGTAGGTTATGTCTTGCGCATAGCAACTGTATATTCTCGACCTTCAAGGAGGTACCCCCTTTTGAATACGGCAGTATATGGTCAAAGTGTAAATTATCGGCACTACCACAAGTAATACATTGTCCTTTGTCGCGTTTCCAGACTGCAAGTTTTACGGATGTTGGTATTAAGCGGTTATGATCAAGACTCTTTAATGAATCTCTTTGCTCTCTTAGATCTGTAGATTCGTCAGTTACTAAAAGTCTGAACTTGAACACATTTCTTCCTTCAAATTCTTCTACCCAAGCATCTACAAGCTTAAATATGCCATTAAATACCCATATCCCTGCCTTGATTTTTTCGTAGACCTTTACCAGTTCAGGTTTAACTTTCTTGTTTGCGTGTTCTTTTGCGGCTTGAAAGAACTTACCATTCTGTGTAAGTAAGCCGTTTGGTGTTGTCATTGGCTGATCAACACTCTTCGGCTCCTTACTCTCATTCCTCGGAACATCGTGTCCTTCGTAGATAAGTATCTTGCCGTTATCTTCAATCCTATCGGCATATGGTGCTCCACGTCTAAGCGACATGAGAATGATACTTGTATTTCCGTTTACCTTGAAGTTCATCCCTCTTTGAAGCGAGAACCCTTCAGCCATACACATCTCATTATAGGAAATTACATCTCCTGGTTGAATCATAGCAACTAACTAAAATGAGTAGGACTGAAAAACTTGCTCATCGAAATGTCGAGGGCTTTGCAAATCTTTTCAATGTTTACGATGGAGATGTTACGCTTACCGTTTTCTACACTTGTAATGTATGTGCGGTCAAGGTCAGCCAGATGAGCGAGCTCTTCTTGCGAGATACCTTTTGCGTTGCGAAGTTGGCGAATGCGGTCACCGATTTTTATACGAATGTTCACACAGCAAAAGTACCGCTTTGTTGGAAATAAGTCAACGGACTATGAGTCACATAATGATTCTTTATTAAATAACCCCTCCCTGTATCCCTCTCCTTGAAAAGGACAGGGAAAGTTTGAGCCACCTCGGCTAGAAGCCCTTCCACCTGTTTGGGTCTTCATCCCTGCCGAGACCTGCATGGATGATGACTCTGGGGACTTTGTAGTTCTCGAGCAGCGGGGCGTACCTTGCCAGGCAGGTGGCGTCGGCTCTGTCGGGTGAGCGGCCGAGGCGGGCTTTGACGTATTTCTTTTTCTCGAGGTAGTACGTGTCGCGCTCGGATGAATCGGATAGGCGCACCGATGCAAGTTCTTCGAGAAGTTTCTGGTCGTCGAGTAAGCGCAGTTCGCCGCGGCGGAGCTCTTCGGTGATATGGAAGTACATCTCGATTCGTTTATTGGCAAGCCGTCGGTGCGTGGCTTTGTGCTCCTTTGTTGGTGCGGCTGCAAAATGAACCGAATGCGCCGCAATGCCGCGCGCTGTGAGCATAGGCGTGTACTGCCCGATTGCTCCCGTCTCGTCAATGGCAATCGAAGTGAATCCGTTCTTGTACTCGGCTTCGATGCGGTTCATGACGATCTCGGGGTTATTCGTCCGAAGCGTAATGAAGGGCAACTGGATGCCGCCATCGAAACGTGCGATGACCGTTTCATCCGCACCGCCGGAAGCAATATCCACTCCCATTGATTTTTTCCCGGGCGCGGCATTAACCATAAGCGAATCGTTAAGCAGTCGGCGCGGGATAAGTCCTTCGCCGGAGTCTTCATGCCACTCGCCAAGAATCCGTCGCGATACCTCAAGCGAACGCCGCCACCACTTGCCGCGAAACTCAACGCCGTCGGCACTCTGTGGCTCGACCTGTTCGCTCCAGAGCGCGAAGCGTTCTTCTGTCGAGCGTACCGTGACCGCACCTTTGATAAGATTATTTTCATCGGTGATGTTCGGATGCTCAAGCGCGGAAATCGTGATGAGCTTCCACTCGCCCGAACGCTCTGCTTCATAGACGAATGAATCCGCGCTCATCGGATTGTATATCATCACGATCTGCACATCGTCGCCCGTCGCCGTTGCGATAAGCGAACTGATGATGTCGCGCCGCATGCCCGTCGCTTCATCAACTGCGATGAAAATACTTTCGGCATGATACCCCTGCGCCGATTCGGGCTTTGCAGGATTGACCGCAAGCATGAAGCGTTTCTCGTCAAGCTTGATGCGCGTATCGGTGATGTCTTTCTCGTCGTAGAGCTGCGCCTTAAATGCTTGCCGCCGTATCTCGCCCCAAAGGTTGTGCTTCACCTGCTTCTCGGATGAGGAGGTAGTCAGGACGATGCATTCGGGCGAGGTCCAGAGCTTCCAGTTGCATAGCGCGGCGAGTGCGGTAGTCTTCCCGACGCCGTTCGCGGAGCGGACGAGTATCCGCCGATGCCCCGCGGCGACTGCATCAAAGACAGCGGAGAATTTATGCCACATGTGGAGTTCGAGTTTTTCGGATGCGAACTCGGCAGGAGTAATGAGTTTTGTGGGTTTCATGGGTTTTAGGAGTTGGGGAGTTGAAGGAGGGGACTAGCCACTGACCACTAGCCACTAATCACTGGCTTCTGAATTTCGGAGTGCAAAGATACGCAAATTCTATGCGTTTTGCAAGATGCCTACGCAAACTATTTTAAACTATTTTTTTCGGCGATTCTGGCACGGAAAGGGCAATTTTGTGTAGAGCAAACTATACACAGGTGCCCGTCGAATTACTGGGATGGGATTATTGCGGCAGAGCTTTTATTACTTCCTGCAACTCGGCGGAATGTTGGCGGACGGCTACCTTCGTGTATTTCTTTGCGACTCGTCCGTTCTTATCAATGAGGAATGTCCAGCGTTCGGGATAACGCTCTTCTTCGAGTGGTACTCCGTAGGCAGCGCATATCTTGCCACCTTCGTCAACTAAGAGCGGGAAGTTAAGTTTGTCTTTTTCGGTAAACTGTTTATGTTTATTGATGTCGTCAAGCGAGATACCAAGAATAACGGTGTTCAACTGGTCAAACTTTGCTTTGTCATCGCGGAAGTTGCATGCCTGTACTGTGCATCCGCCTGTCATATCTTCGGGATAAAAATAGAGAATGACGTTCTTGCCCTTAAATTGTTCGAGCGTGACCCGTGTGCCGTCAGTTGCGACAGCAGAAAAACCTGGGGCGATGTCGCCTTCTTTGAGTTCAACCATAAATGAAAATGCTAATAAAAGTAATTGAAATATCATGATAAGTCCTCGGCTTGTAATA
>JAYUZC010000381.1:0-3502 GCA_043752045.1 Bacteroidota bacterium
CATTGCTCGGCTGGAATCCGTCTGCAACAGAAGAGATATATTCAATGGAAGAACTCATTGCGAAGTTCGAGCTTGAGAATGTCAATAAAGCAGGTGCAGTATTCGGTCGTGAGAAGCTGGAGTGGATGAACTCGGAGTATATCCGAGCAAAATCACCGGAAGTACTTCTTACCCTCGTTCGTCCAATTGTTACAGAACGTGGATATAACGTAAGTGACGAATACCTCACAAAGGTTATCAAACTCATGCAAGAAAGAGCTCGAAGTATAATCGACTTCGTTGACTTCTCCAAGTATTTCTTTACTGCCCCGACAGAGTTCGACGAAAAATCTAAAGCAAAGAACTGGACACCGGAAGCAAAGGAACGACTTGCAGAGTTACTTCCCGTCTTCAGAACTGATGAGCTGTGGACTCATGCTTCCATTGAAGCAATCGTCAGGACGTATGCAGAATCCAAAGAGCTGTCAGCCGGTAAACTCATCCACCCACTTCGGCTTGCAGTGAGCGGTGTCGGAATGGGACCTGGTCTCTTCGAGCTATTTGAGGTCATAGGTAAAGATGAGGTGATTAACCGCATCGAGAAAGCGTTAGAAATATTGTAATTATTATGGTGGGGCGGATCTTCAATCCGCCCCTGTAATATATGCTCTTTAACTCGCTTCACTTTCTCATCTTCTTCCCCGTCGTTACGGCGCTGTACTTCCTCCTTCCTCATAAGTACAGGTGGGCTTTGCTGCTTGCAGCGAGCTGTGGCTTCTATATGGCGTTCATCCCCGTCTATATCCTGATCCTTGGACTTACAATCGTCATTGATTACGTTGCAGGTATCTACATTGAGAAGGAAACCAATCAACGTCGAAAGAAGCAAATACTTGTTGTCAGTATCATCTCAACGTGCCTTGTCCTTTTCGTCTTCAAGTATTTCAATTTTTTCAATGCGACCTTCGATTGGTTCGCTCATCTTATGGGTATCGAATACCCGGTAGAGAACCTCGCCATCATACTTCCTATCGGACTTTCCTTCCATACGTTTCAAAGCTTGGCGTATGTGGTTGAAGTCTATCGCGGTAAACAGAAAGCTGAGAAAGATTTTGGTATCTACTCACTTTACGTCATGTTCTATCCACAGCTTGTTGCGGGTCCTATCGAAAGACCACAGAACTTGCTGTGGCAATTCAGAACACATCATCAGTTTGACTATGATAGAGTCGTCCGCGGTTTGCAACTTATGGCGTGGGGATTTTTCAAGAAAGTAGTCATTGCTGACCGCCTCGCCCCGATGGTAAATCAAGTTTATAACGATCCTGCCGGTCATAACGGTATCGAAGCACTACTTGCAACAGTAATGTTCGCTTACCAGATATACTGCGATTTCTCCGGCTATTCCGATATTGCTATCGGTGCGGCACAGGTCATGGGCTTTAAACTGATGAAGAACTTCGACCGTCCGTACTATTCAAAATCTATTTCGGAATTTTGGAAGCGGTGGCATATTTCGCTTTCGACATGGTTCAAGGACTACCTTTACATTTCGCTCGGCGGCAACCGCGTCGCAGTGCCGAGATGGTACTTTAATCTCTTCTTCACATTCCTTGTCAGCGGTTTGTGGCATGGTGCGAACTGGACATTCGTAATATGGGGTGCCCTGCATGGGTATTATCTTATCTTTGCAGTCATAACTCAATCATTCCGAGATAAAGTAAAAAATATTCTCGGCATTTCAAAAGTGAAATGGCTTGAGAAGTTGATACAAGTTGCTTGCGTCTTCATCCTTGCCGACTTCGCTTGGATATTCTTCCGGGCTAATTCTACAGGCGATGCAATGATCATCATTGATAGAATTATCCGTGATGGTTCGCTCTTCATACAACATCTATTCTCCGGTGACTTCAAGTATATCTCCGATATCATCAAGATGATGCCATTCAATAAAGATGAGATGATGCTTGTCGCAGTATGTATCATTGCATTGGAAGTCGTTCAGCTCTGGCAGCGTAACGGATCGGTTCGAGATGCACTTTACCGTAAACCGGTCTGGCTGCGCTGGTCGTTCTATTATGTCATGATAGCAGCGATACTTTGGCTTGGTGCGTATGGTAGTGAAGTACAATTCATTTATTTTCAATTTTAAGTGAAGCTCTTCATTAAAAGATCGCTCTACTTCCTTATGCCAATCGTGATGTTCATCGCGATGGTAGTCCTTGCCGATCCGTATAATTACTATCGTCGCGAATCCTTCATCCCGAACAAAGTAAAACTCGAGACATCCTACAAATTTCACTACCCGCTCTGGAAGCTAAGTGAGTATTCCCAACATCCGATAGAAAATATTCTCCTTGGCGATTCCCGTACCGATGCCTTAGGTACTTCTGCCATCGAAGAGAAGACTAAAGCCAAGTGGTATAACCTTGCGTATGGCGGTTCGACCGTACCCGAAATCATCGAGACGTTCTGGTATGCTAATAAGCTAACCAAGCTAAAGAAAGTATATATCGGACTCAATTTCAATCTGTTCAATTCATATAAACGAATGGACAGGGCGACCGAAGCGAAAAACATCATTGATGAACCGATTCTCTACCCGTTCAATAAAACTGTTGTCAAAGCATTTTTCTATAATATATACTACACTGCCACAGGCGGCGACCCTGAAATTGGCAAGCCAACAATGGAACCTGAAGAGTTCTGGAAATTCCAGCTTGATAAATCTGCTGCCAACTACTACTCTCCCTTCAAGTATGCTGATGACTTCATGCAGGGCTTCGGCGACATTGCATCGCATTGTAAAAAGTATGGGATTGAACTTGTCTTCTTCATACCTCCGACTCATCTTGACCTCCAAAAACGTATTGATGACTTCGGCTTACGCCAAACAGAAACTCGTTGGAAGAAAACTCTAAATGAGATTGCTCCTGTCATTGATATGGATGTCCCGAATGACTTCACATCCGATCACAACAATTTCAAAGATCCTTATCATCTCAAAGATGCTTCGGTCGTGATGGATAGTTTATTCAACAATTGACATATAATATACTTACTTCACACTTCGATCTGATCACAGACTTGGCATGGTTTGTGTACCACTCTTTCACGTGTCCTTTTTTTATTAATAACATAAGGAGTAAAAGTCATGAAAATAAATAAACTGATGGTCGGTGCAGGAGCACTCGCAGCAGCGGGAGCCGTAACCGCCGGGGTCTATTTGATGAGGAAAAGGGCGTCAGATGGCCAACGGGCTGACCGTTTGACGCCGAAAGAGATTCAACCAAAATCCCAAGAAGAACTTTCACCACAAATAACGCCCGAATATCTCCGTTATGGAGGCGGTGAATAAGGATTATCTCGTAGCTATGTAACAGATATTACAATAAATAGCAAGATCTCTTCCATATCAACGAGGCAGAAGCGGCTCTTCTCAAATGAAGAGTCGCTTTTTTTTATTGCCACAATTTAATTCTGACAATTGTACAAACTTATCGCACAATTCTTCAATTTTTTA
>JAYUZC010000382.1:0-3481 GCA_043752045.1 Bacteroidota bacterium
GTTCACCTATGAACTTCGCATCCAGCAGAACACAGAGTATTACGCCGAAGCTCGCGAGATCTCGTCCGATGAGTTTAAGGTAACGGTGCAGGATAGACCAATCATCCGCTCTCTTAAAGTTACGGTCACGCCTCCTTCATATACACGCGAAGGGTCACGCACACTTGATGAAAATCTTGGCGACATTTCGGGACTCGTCGGTACATATCTAACGCTCAATATCCTTTCATCAAAAGAACTGCTCTCGGCAAAGATAGTCTTTACTCCGCAGAATGAAGTAGCCGAAGGTGGTTCATCACGGATGCAGGCGAAGACCGCTCCGAAGCAGGAAGTATATTCACTTCAGGTTGCAGGGTTTGAAGCGAAGGGTGGTTTGTCGCTCCGCCGATCAGGAAGTTATCATATTGAATTGCTCGATAAGGATTCTATCCCAAGCGAACGCCCGATAGAATATACCGTTACTCTCTCGCGAGATGAAGACCCCGCTGTTGCATTGCTCGATCCGGGTGAGCGAGCAGATATACCGGGCAATATGCGCCTCTCGATGCTTGCGAAGATCCATGACGATTTCGGTTTCTCGAAGCTTCGCATCGGCTATCGCATCACGAAATCAAAATACATACCTGAAGAGAAAGAGTACAAATGGTTTGATCTTCCTGTCTCGAATTACAATACACAAGACCTCGAAGTGCCGTATCTCTGGAATCTTGCAAAGATTGACCTCTCACCCGAAGATGAGGTAGGGTATGTGTTGGAAGTTGCTGACAATGATATAGTCAGTGGTCCGAAGAAAGTACGCTCGCCGGAGTATGCGTTGCGTTTTCCGTCGGTCGAGGAAATTTTCAAACGCGCCGAAGAGCAATCGGATAACATCGAGAAGAATCTTCGCGAAGTAAAGCAGGACGCGGAAGAACTCAAGAAGAAGATAGACGAGACCGTTGACGAGATGCGTCAGGCAAAGCCGAACGAGATATCACGCAAGCAGCAGGAGTTCAGCCAGCGCAAGGATATGCAGGAGATTGCCAAACGGCAGGAAGAACTCAATAACCGCGTTGACGACATCAAAAAAGATCTCGACAAGATGACCGAGCAGCTTGATAAGCAGAATGCCATCTCGCCCGAGACAATGCAGAAGTATCAAGAGCTTCAAAAGCTTCTCGACGAAGTTCGCTCGCCAGAACTTGAGAATGCTTTCCGCAAACTTGATCAGGCAATGAAGAACATGGACCCGAAAGCGCTTGAGCAAGCGATGAAGGAAGTCCAGTTCAACGAAGAGCAGTTCAAGAAGTCAGTCGAGCGCACCGCGAACATCTTAAAGAAGATAAAGATGGAGCAAAAGCTTGATGAGATGATGAAGCGCACCTCCGAGCTTGCGAAGAACCAAGAGCAAACCGCAAAAGAACAAGAGGAAGCTGCATCAGGCAAGAAGCCGCAATCGCAGGAAGACAAAGCAAAGTCCGAACGCAAGCAGGAAGATGCGAAGAATGAGTTAGCGCGATTACAGGAAGAATCCAAACAGCTTGCAAAAGATATGCAGAAGCTTCCGGAGACGATGCAATCTCCGCAAGAGATGAAGGATGCTATGGAATCTGCGAACGATCCTTCGACAGAAAAGGCAATGCAAGAAGCCAAAGAAGCAATGCAGCAGAAGCAGAACAAACGCGCTGCCGAGCGCAGTAAAGACGCAGCCGCCAAGCTCAAGCAGACTCGCAACAAGATGCAGAAGCTCAAAGAGAAGATGCAAGAGAACGAGAAGCAGAAAAATCTTGCTGACCTCAAACGCATCCGCGATGAGATGAACCGCCTCTCGAAAGAGGAAGAAAGTTTGAAGAAGCGTTCGCAGCAAGCACTGCCGAACTCGAACGTCTTCCGCGATATGGCAGCCGAGCAAGCCGAACGCAAAGAAGAACTCGGCAACGCCGCAAGCCAGATGATGCAATTGGCGCAGCGCTCGACATCCGTCACACCGCAGATGGGTAAGACGATGGGCGAAGCGTTTGCAAAGATGCAAGAGGCGCAAGAGGCAATGACAGAGCGTACGCAAGGCAATGCGATTCAAAGTACACAAGCTGCAATGGCTGCTCTCAATAAATCTGCACAAGAGACGCAGTCAGCAATGGAGCAAATGCAGCAAGGAAGTGCATGTCCGAACGGTGACGGTTCAAATCCGGGTGAAGGACAATCCGGCGAAGGACAACCGGGCGGCGGTGATCCGTTCGGTTCAGGCAAAGGCGGAAG
Organism: Bacteroidota bacterium; assembly: GCA_043752045.1. Taxonomy (GTDB): domain Bacteria; phylum Bacteroidota; class Ignavibacteria; order Palsa-1295; family Palsa-1295; genus DATDEW01. The sequence goes on from JAYUZC010000382.1 coordinate 2,239, forward strand.
TGCAATGCAGCAATTCCTTGATCAGATAGGTCAGCTCACTGATCAGCAAATGGCACTTGGCGAACAGATGAAGCAGATGATGGGCGGACAAGGTTCAGGCGGACAGCAGGAAATGCTTCGTCAGCAAGCAGAAGCTGCTCGCGCGACTGCGGGGCAATCAGCTGTGCAGAAATCTCTCGAAGAACTTGCGACTGAACAGAAGAACGCAAACACCGGCAATAAAAAAGCGACCGATGACCTCAAGAAGATAGCCGAAGAGATGCAAGAGCTTGTCAGTGATATGCGCTCGAAGGGTGTTAACCAAGCGACCATCCAACGTCAGGAAAAAATACTTTCGCGTTTACTCGAAGCGCAGCGCTCTGTCAACGAACGCGACAAAGAAGAAACGCGCGAAGCCAACACAGGTGAAAATGTATCACGCACAACTCCCGGCTCGCTCAAGTTAAGCCAAGAAGATACCCGCAAAGCCATCCGCGAAGAGATGCTCCGCTCCGGCAACGGCGGTTTCTCGAAAGATTATCAGATACTTATCAGAAAGTATTTGGAGAAGTTGGGGAAATAGTATATAACTCCGCTTGTCTTACTTGCTTTCGAAGTTAAGATTTGCAGGTTTCTCCCGCATCTTATTTCCCATCTTCTTATTATGTGGCTCGGCGTCGGCAGCTCCGAGAACTTCAAATGCAAAATCATCAAAATAGACCGTACCATCACCGTTTAGTAAGACTCCATACGCCACAGCCGCTGCATCGGAAGGTACATTCACGGTTATTTCATACTTCGTCCAGTCAGTTGTTCCTTTAATGGGGCGATCTCCCATGTTATCGAAATCAAAAGATTCTTTTCCACTTGCAGCATCGACTCTGCACCACATCCCGGTCCAATTTTTTACATTTTCTGACTTAAGGTATCCCGTCAACTTGATCTTCTTACCAGCCCACGCACCTGGCTTATGCATTTGCATGAATGTCCCGAAACCATCAGACTCTTTGTCCGATGTGAATTTTATCATTGCCGAAGATGAGCCACTACGTTTGACCTTGTCGGTTATCTCCATTTTATAGTCTTTAGGGTGGCTACCTGCAGGGAACCAGCCGCCTTCGGTGTCGGGATTTGCTACGCTCGTTGTAACAAGGGTAGTATATAGTATGACAAATGATACAGCGACCATTACGCCCAATACGATTTTCTGATATGATTTCATCGGATGAAGTTATATGTGAATAAACAAATATACAACCATATT
>JAYUZC010000383.1:0-3480 GCA_043752045.1 Bacteroidota bacterium
CTTCCGAAAGAATGGCTACTTCCAGATTCCGTTTTGAATTCGTTTGAAGTAGATTGGAAATACAAACATCAGAAAACACTGCAAAACAATTCGCTTCGCTTTACGCTTCTTATTTCGTCAGGCAAGCATACTATTACTGTTCGATATAAAGTAGCACTTCGTCACAATGTATCACGATTTCCAGTAATTACATGGTATTGCGATTATATACTTTCACCGGCAAAGCAGTGGGCAAGTTTCGGGTCGCTTCATACGACTGTTCTATTGCCTGAAGAATGGGAAGCAGAGTCAGAGCCGGGGATGATACGAAGAGGTGATTCGCTTGTGGGGGAATGGGATATTATTCCTAAGGATATCCTCACGGTTACCCTTCATACACCGATCACATTCATGCTCGCAGTCGCTGATGATGGTATCCCGATACTAACGCTCTTACTGTGTGTCATCTTCATTGTTCGTTTTGGTTTGAAGATAGGCAAGAAATATTCGGCAGGTGAAGCAACCCTCTCGCGTTCGATCTTCACTGCGGCTGCTGTTTCAATTTCGATACCAATCATCGTGCTTATCATGAGCGGTTTTATTCGCAGTTGGCTGCTGGACGTGGCAGCAGGAATTCAAAAAGCAGGAAGCTATGATTACGGTGTGATCATAGGTGCATTTCTCTTTGCACCCTACTTAGTTATACTCTCATTTATCCTTATCGCTGTACTTGCTGTATCAAAGTATGTGTTTTTTAGGAAGAAGGTTTTAAAGGGGACATAATTGTTTAAAACAAAACAGGACAGTAGTAACTGTCCTGTTTGAGCTAATCATTTAGATTACTTTTTGAGCATCTCTTCGGTCTTCCTACGTACCTCACCTGCTTTATCAATAACCTTTCCGGTCTTATCAAGTGTTTCCGCTGCTTTCTCAAGATCATCTTTCTTGGGTGCGCCAGGTTGATTGTTTCTTGATGTCTGTGTCTGCCCAGCACTTACCGGTGAGACGTCATTGATAGCTATACGCATTTTTGCTGCAAGTGAAGAATCCTTCGCCGCTTCCATAAATGCTTCGCCCGCAGTGCCTTTGGCATCAGCAAGTTTAAGTACTTCGACGATCTTCATTTTATCTGTCGCGATCGCGTCTGCTGCATTTGTTGTGTCTGGAGTTTTATCAGAGCAGCCGATAAAAAGTGTTGCGGCTGTAAGTAGTAGGATATTTTTCATATTGTGCTGTTTGTTAAATTATATGAGTACCAGTGTTTAGGTGCAAAAATACAACAATTTTGGCGAAGGAACTCCCCTTCCTCTAATTCCCTTATATTGCCTCAATTCTAACTCTTTATGGCTGACGAAAAACTAACGACGCGGGAAGCGGATTTTAGCGCATGGTATAACGAACTTGTCGAGCGGGCACAACTTGCTGAGCACTCGCCTGTTCGCGGATGTATGGTCATCCGCCCAAATGGCTATGGCATTTGGGAGCGCATTCAGCAGAATCTTGACAAGATGTTCAAGGATACAGGTCATGAGAATGCCTATTTCCCTCTTCTTATCCCGCAATCGTTCATGACAAAGGAAGCCGAGCACGTCGAGGGCTTTGCGCCGGAGCTTGCTGTAGTTACTCATGGCGGCGGTAAAGAACTTGAGGAGCCGCTTGTGATTCGCCCGACATCAGAGACAATCATCTATACGATGTTCGCAAAGTGGGTGCAGGGCTACCGTGATCTACCGATACTTATTAACCAATGGGCGAATGTGTTCCGTTGGGAGATGCGTACTCGACTCTTTTTACGCACTGCCGAATTCCTTTGGCAAGAAGGGCACACTGCGCATGAAACGGAAGTCGAGGCGGAGGCAGAGACATTGAAGATGCTTGGTGTTTATCGAACATTTGCAGAAGAGTTTATGGCAACGCCTGTTATCACTGGTCGCAAGACCGATAGTGAGCGGTTTGCCGGTGCGCTTCGCACTTATTGCATCGAAGCAATGATGCAGGATAACAAAGCATTGCAGGCAGGCACAAGTCATAACCTCGGGCAGAACTTCTCGAAAGCATTCGATCTGAAATTCCAGGGACGCGACGGCACAGTTCAATACGCATGGAACACCTCATGGGGTGTCTCGACGCGTCTTGTCGGAAGTATCATCATGACGCACTCTGACGACACAGGGCTTGTACTTCCACCACGCCTTGCGCCGAATGTTGCAGTCATCGTACCTATCTATAAAAATGATGAGGAGAAGGCAACAGTTCTGGAATTTGCTGATAAAGTATTTGCTGACTTAAAGTCGAAGGGATTTCGTGTTAAGATGGATGCTCGCGATAATATGTCGCCCGGCGCGAAGTATTATGAGTGGGAGTTGAAGGGTATTCCGATGCGTATTGAGATCGGTCCGAAGGATGTGGCAGGCAACACTGTTGTCGTTGTGCCGCGCATCACTATCGAATCCGAAGAAGCGCCGAAGCCAGGGAAGAAGCAGAAGCTTTTTATTGGTATTGATTCTCTCTGTGATAAAGTCGAAGCACTCTCAATCGCAATGCAAGCACAGTTACTTGCAAATGCTCTCGCACGTCGTGAAGCAAACAGCTATCGCAATGTGAAGACCTACGCCGAGATGAAAGAGATTCTCGACGGTCCCGGCGGATTTATCTATGCCGGATGGGACGGCACAGCCGAAACAGAAGCAAAGGTAAAAGAAGAGACCAAAGCCACGATACGATGCATCCCCAATGCAGAGTTTGTTGGGGATATGAAAGCGGAAACTTGTATAATATCAGGCAACCCCGGGAAGCATATTGCGGTGTGGTCGAAGTCGTACTAAGAATTAATCATTTAGTAATACAAGAGGTGAGTTATGGCTCACCTCTTTTTGTTTGTAGTTGCTGTAAAAACACATACCAATTATGAAAAAGACAATTCTTTCCTATCTTTTTAGCATCGCTCTCATCGGCTTACTTGGCTGTGGCAAGAGCAGCGATAAGCCCGCAGAGCAAGGCGCAGGCGGAAACACGATCACTATCAAGGGCTCTGATACAATGGTGCAGCTTGCGCAGCGTTGGGCAGAGGCATTCATGGCTGCAGATAAGGATGTATCTGTTCAGGTTACCGGGGGTGGCTCTGGTACAGGAGTAAGTGCTCTCATCAATGGCACGACAGATATCTGTATGTCAAGCCGTCCGATGAAGGACAAAGAAAAAGAGCAGATGCTCGCGAAGTACAAGTCAACAGGTGTTGAGGTAACAGTTGCACGTGATGGGTTGACGGTGTATCTCCATGAATCAAACCCTGTTAAAGAACTCACAATGGAACAGCTCAAGAAAATCTACCTCGGTGAGATCAAGAACTGGAAAGAAGTTGGCGGAAAGAATGCAACCATACTTCTTTATAGCCGCGAAAATAACTCCGGTACATACGTCTTCTTCAAAGAACATGTGCTTGAGAATAAAGACTTCGCGCAGAATGCACAGACGCTACCAGGTACTGCGGCAGTTGTAAAT
>JAYUZC010000384.1:0-3474 GCA_043752045.1 Bacteroidota bacterium
AGATACAGGTCGGACATATCGAAAGGTTTAATCCGGCATTGCTCTCGATTGAAGAGTACATCACCGAGCCAAGATTTTTTGAGTCGCACCGTCTGGCGCAGTTCAAGCCGCGTGGGACTGACGTTGCTGTTGTACTCGATCTGATGATACACGACATTGATGTCATCCTCTCCATTGCGGGCAGCGAGGTTGTGAGCGTTGATGCATCAGGTGTTGCAGTGGTTTCTGATGAAATAGATATTGCAAATGCGCGAATCAAATTTGCGAACGGTGCTGTTGCAAATGTGACCGCAAGTCGCATTTCCCAAAATCCGATGCGAAAACTTCGTATCTTTGAACGCGATGCTTACCTCTCGGTTGATTTCGCGGCACGAGTCTCGGAGGTATTTCGTCTTACCGGAGATGATGAAGCGAAGAAGAATGTCTCGCTCATGTTCAATCTTGGCGAGATAGAGCGAGCTGATAAGAAGCTCAACATCATTTACGAGAAGCCGGAGGTCAAGGACATTAATCCGCTCAAGCACGAACTTGAGTTGTTTCGAGATGCTATCGTCAAGAATACGAAGCCAATTGTGAGCGGAAAAGACGGACTTGAGGCATTGCGTGTCGCTGAAGAAATACTTCAAAGCATTAAAGAGGGTTGAGTGAAATTGTCTATTCCTCGAAAAAAAGAAAAAAATATCAACTATTTTAGGTGTTCACCGGAATAATTGAAGAAATTGGTACGTGTGTTGTATTAGAAGGTGTAGATACGTCTCTGCGTCTATTATTTAGTGCAGAAAAAGTACTAAGCGACCTTAAAGTTGATGATTCTATTGCAGTTAATGGCGTCTGTTTAACTGTCACTTCAACTGATTCTGCCCGTTTCGAGGCTTGGGCGGTCGCTCAAACGCTCACAAACACGACGCTTAGCTCTTTGAAAGTTGGGGATCATGTAAATTTGGAGCGCGCGGCAACGCTCTCCACTCGCTTGGGCGGACATCTTGTCCAAGGTCATATTGACGGACTTGCTACGGTTAAAGAGGTCAGAAGCGCCGGAGGGGAAAGTTGGGAGTTCTTTATTGAGGTGCCGCAAGAGTATATGCGCTACATTGTTCCCCGTGGGTCTATCGCTATAGACGGTGTCAGTCTGACGGTTGCCGATGTTGTGGGCAACGTCATCAAAATAGCGATCATACCCCATACATACAGCGAAACGATTTTCCAGTGGCTTCGCGAAGGTGACAAGGTCAATATAGAGCTTGATATCATAGCGAAAATGGTTGAAAGATTATTGAGTAAGTAAAGGTCGGAATCTGCTCTTCACAAAGCAGTGCACGGCGAGTGTTGTTTCTCCGATTTACAAACTAAAGGTAAGTATCTATGTCAAAAGGTAAGGGCGGAGTCTATTTTATCCTCTACCTCGCTGTTCTTCTCGAACTGCTCATCATCATCGTAGAACGCGATGAAGCCGAAGAGCACCTGAAGAAAGAGCAGGAGTCGTTGAGGCAGAAGAATAAGCGCATACAGTTGATCGCTGAAACGATTATCAATGCTCTGCGTGGTTCTCAAACCTCACTTTCGAGCACGTCAAACCAGTCCATGACACTCGGTGACCCGAAGGAGCCGGAACGCGAATTCCTCGTGAAGGTACGTGTTTCTGATCCTGCTCGCGATTCAGTTAATGATCTTTCGCTTGCTATTTACCGCAATGATTCGCGTGTAGATAGTTTGCTCATTACCAGCGATACCGCTCTCTATCCTCGCACTAAAGTTGGTCAGGATTACATCTTTAACTACAAGTTCAAACCTTCTTATGGTGAAGGTGTCTATAAACTCCGCTTCAGTGCTCGTACTAATCAAGTCATCGGTGTGGCTGTCGGCGCATCAGAGAATGATACAGTTAAGATTGGTGCTGTTCAATTGACAGTTAAGGAATTAAAAGAAGTAAAGAACGGTATTGCCGAGAACGTACAGCTTCGCGGCTATATTGATTCACTATTAAGCGATCAGTACCGCGACTTCTCGACGAACATCGGTAATAACGAATTTATCGTTGACGTAAAACGTCCCGAAGCAAAGGTCTTCGATCAGTTGGCAGCATTGCCACAAGTGTCTGACTTCAATTCTTTTCCAGGGATCGAGTTGCCAAACCCGATCCGTATCGAGGGCGCAGAATCTAAGACCGTTCAGTTGACGAAGACCGAAGGACCCGGAGATATTGTTAAAATAGATACAAACTGGTATTGGATATATAAGCCAAATGCTGGTGAAGCCGGACAAGGGTATACTGTTCGTTATCAAGCGAAAGCAAATCGTGGTGGTGGTGCAAAAGACTTAGCTAATGGTCAATTTACAGTGAGTGTAAAGCCACTTGCACCAGCAGATAGTACCCCATTTGAGCCTTTCGATGAAGAAACTAAGGAAGCTCTTGCTTATACGAAAGTAACATTTAAGATTAATCAGCTACATGCTGGTCTTGATGGTTCATACCGTCTTAAGCTAACTCTTGACGGACAAGACCTCAAAACCGTTGATGGTGCAACCTATGAATTCCGACCTGAATTCGGCACCATGGAAGGCAAGACCCTTGGTATTACTACACTCTTTAAATCACCTTTTGCAAGGGATTATGTTGAGATTAGTAATAAGAGTGTAAAGATAGAAGCACCACCATTCCTCGTTGGAAAATTTCCCAAAAGCTTTAAAGTTGGGGATCCACCAAGCATCAGTTTTATTGCCGGATATGGCATAGAGGGCGATTACTCTGAAATTGATGGTGATCTCAGTGTAACTTCAGATGGTAGTGTGTTTGATAATAAGGCCGTCAAAGGTGATGGAAATAAGTACACAGTTCGTCTTCTCAAAACCCCTGGTGGCATTGATAAAAAGGGTAAAGATGTGAGTGTGTCATTTACTGACCCAAAGACAGGTCAAAGCAAACCGAAGACAGTCCGTTTCTATCCAAAAGGGAAGTAAATAAGTAAGATTGTCTAACTATTCTTAAACGACTTGATTCTGATGATAAGAATGAAAGTAATAAAAAGTAAAATTCTTCTCTATGCTGCACTGGCATATGTTTTGTGCCTTTGTGTGGTACCTCTAGCGGCACAGCCGATAGTTGATACTGTAAAATCATTGCAAAAAAACAATGATAAGCTTTATCGCCAGCTGACTTCAATGAGTGATGACGGAGAGTCGTATTCGTTTACAAACGTCATCAAGTGGAAGGTTGTAGATGCTGACCTGATGAACAAGATTCGTGATGCCATCGAAAAGGAACCATTTAACTTAAAGAGAGAAGATTTCGATGTAACTGATACATATATATTTGCTGCGCCCGCGGGAAATGATAAGGTTGAGCCATTTCACCTTCTTGTCAAAGGGTACCGTAAAGAAAAGACAAAAGGCAAAAAGAAAAGCAGTGGGTTTGGCACATTTGAAGATGACGCTGAAGGAAATACCGGGCAAGCGATACCGATTGCTTTTAAGGGT
>JAYUZC010000385.1:0-3471 GCA_043752045.1 Bacteroidota bacterium
TGAGCGACTGAATCGCCATGACAAAACTTGATGCAAAAGTAGTTATCATATTACATCCTTCTCATCGCTCTGCCACCAGGTTGTTGCTGGTTCAACGGATTGCTACCTGAGGTTGTGGGCTTATTACCGATCACGATAGACCCAACGGCAATACTATCGCCTACAGATAAAGTACTTCCTTCGATAAGTATTTCTGTATAATTACCATCGGTAAGACCTGTCCTAACACGCACTGGTTCGTACGGAGATTCCTTGCTATCTTTAGTGATAGTTTTCTTTTTGAAGATCATGCCGAAGTTTTCGCTTCCGCCTCTTTTGTGTTCACCACCAATGCCACTACCTTGTCTTCCTGATCGTTTACCGGTATCGGAGACAGGCGGTTTGAACCGAAGTGCCGCTGCCGGGACGCGAAGGATGTCTTCTTTCGATTCACTGATTATTGTAGTGGTTGCAGTCATACCGGGCAACAGTTTCAAATCCTTATTTGATGCAGATACAATCACACTATAGGTAACAACGTTCTGGAGTGTTGTCGGGCTAATACGAACCATCGAAACGCTACCATTGAAAGTCTCTCCTGAAAAAGCATCAACTGTAAATGTAGCTGATTGTCCCGACTTTACTTCTCCAACATCTGCTTCGTCAACACTGACTTGCACTTCCATCTTTGAAAGGTCTTCTGCGATAGTAAAAAGTACAGGAGCATTCAAGCTGGCGGCAACGGTTTGCCCCACATCCACATTACGGGATACAACAGTACCACTTATAGGAGAGCGAATAGTTGTATAGCTAAGATTCACTCGTGCCCTATCAAGAGCGGCGCGAGTTTGGGAGAGCGATGCATTAAGAGAGTTTACTTTTGTAGTTGCAACATCATATTCAGCACGCGAAATAAGATCTTTTTTTACGAGCTCGTTTGCACGGTTAGCTTCGGTCTTTGCATTCTCAAGTTCAGATTTTGCGCGTTCGTGATTTGCCTCTGCTTCTTTGACGGCTGCTTGATAGAAGGTAGGGTCAAGCTGTGCAACGACCATTCCAGCATTTACATGACTATTGAAATCACAATAAAGCGCACGAATCGTACCTGATACTTGGCTTCCGACCTGCACGGTCTTTGTTGCTTGAAGCGTACCGGTTGCAGATATGGATTTTATGACATCTCCTTTATCAACTGCACCATACCTGATTATTGGCTTCGGTGCCGGTTCTTCTTGCATAAAGAAATACCAATACCCACTGCCTGCAATAACCAACAGGAGGATAATCGTTACCCACTTGCGGACGCTCTTTTTACGTTTCTTTGCAGTTATCGCCTGATTGAGATTTTTCTGTTCCATTGAAGGTATCTAACGCATTCGGGCGTGAGTAGGTTTTGCGGTTTTTCCACTCAACAGTATTGCTAAACCATTACGGGGATTTGGCTTGTTAACAAAAGTTGTGTTTTTTCATCTTACTAAATTCTTTGTATGAAGTTTCGTTACTTATTACCACTACTTATCGCTGTATCCTCTATTGTTAGCAATGGGATAGCTCAAACTCAATGGCAATGGCTGCACCCAAAGCCCCAAGGAAATACGCTTCGCGGAGTTATCGTAAAAACTGACAGTCTTGGTGTTGCAGTTGGTGATGGCGGAACAATCATGCGCCGAGTTGGCGGCAGTTTTTCTCCGGTGACCTACCCTACAATTCATGGTCTTCGCTCTGTCTCGCGCTATGTTGATACGATGTATATTGTTGGTGACTCCGGCTATATCTTCAAGTCGATTAATAACGGAGAAACGTGGACAAATAAATCATATTCCGGTAGTAAAGTATTCTTGAATGCAACAGCTGCCCGCAACAAAGATAACGCTTGGGCTGCGGGTGATTCGGGTATCATACTTTATACTACTAATGGCGGCACATCATGGTCAAAACAATCGAATAGCTCAAAAGCGAAGATTCGCGATTTCACATGGGCTAGACAGTCGGCTTATGCATGTGGCGATTCAGGTACGTTAATGCGAGGTAGTTTCTATGGAATATCTGGGTGGGGCAAATACACTGTGCCTGTTCGTTTTCCACTTCGTGGTATTTCGATGGATACCAATAACGTTTATGCTGTAGGTGATTCTGGTTACATTTTGCGGCATAGTTTTCTTGACCAAAATATTATTGCAGATACAGTTCTTAACTCATCAATAAATTATTATGATGTTGCATCATGGGAGAACTATGTAATAGTTGTTGGCTCTAATGGTACGATCCGGCGCTCAAATGACACAGGATACACATGGACGACACCAACATCACATGCAACTGAAAGTATTAATCATGTTGAACTTGCATCTAACTTTGAGACCTCAGGTGTTGCTTGGGCTGTTGGTGATGATGGGTTATTCCTTCGCTCTGCAAACTATGGTGTAACATGGGCTCGACTTGATAGCGGTACAAGAGGAGTAATTAATGCAGTTGACCGCTCACCAAATGGGAAGATGTATGGCACAAGTAATGCCGGTATAGTCTATACCTCTACGAATGATGGTATCACTTGGCGACGAGACTCAATTAATGTAGTCGGTGCGCGATTTCTTGATATTGATTTTGACAATAACGGCTTCGGACTTCTCTCAACCTATGACAATAAAGTTCTTCGTACCCTTGATTCGGGTAAGACATGGACAGCTCATACGGTCGGTGCAAGTGGTATCCTTATTCTCGGAGTTGCCGTTGATGGCAGCAACGCTCTTGCCTGTGGTTCGGGTGGGAAGATGTATCTGACGACAAACAAGGGCAATACTTGGTCACTCAAGACATCAAATACTACTGATAATCTTTATGACGTTGATCTTGAGGGGTCACGTGCTATCGGTTGTGGTGAGCAAGGTAGTATTGTCTATTCTAACAATGGTGGAGCTACGTGGACAAAAGCAACATCAGGCACATCGGCACGTTTGCAACGAGCAGGATTTGCAGGTGCAAGTGCTGTAGGTGTAGTTGTCGCGCAGGGGGGCGGTATTCATCGTACAACAAACGGAGGTTCGTCATGGACATCAGTAACAAGTAACACGATAAAACACTTGAATGATATTCGTTTTCGTGATGATAAACATGGACTTATAGTCGGAGATGGCGGCACAATACTAAAGACAAATAACGGCGGCTCATCATGGAAAAAAGATACGAGCAACACGGTTAATGATCTCAAGGGTTCTATTATTATGGATGCTGATAATGCATTTGTTATCGGTAGTAAAACGACCGTTCTATATACATCGAACTCAATGCTTCCGGTAGAGCTAATTAGTTTTAGCGGAAGACGAACAGAGAAGAATGTTGTGCTTTCATGGAGTGTAGCGACCGAGAAGAATTCATCACACTATGAGCTCTACCGTAATAGTAATAACTGGTGGGAGAGCGTTGGAAGAGTTTCTGCGCAAGGATATTCCGCGCATTTTGATTACTCTTATGTTGATGCAAATGCTCCGACAT
>JAYUZC010000386.1:0-3466 GCA_043752045.1 Bacteroidota bacterium
TACAAGAAGTGCAGCGTGTTCGTCAGAATGGGTTCACTATTACAGAACTTGAGCGAGAAAAAAAGAATATGATGACGTCGATCGAGCGTCTCTATAACGAGCGAACAAAGACAGATTCTCGCGCCATCATTGGTGAGTATGTTCGCCACTTCATCGATAAAGAACCGATGCCGGGAATTGCTTACGAGTATGAGCTTTATAAAAAGTACCTTCCTCTTATTACGCTTTCGGAGGTCAATGGGTTGACCGATCTTCGGATGGGGCAAAAGTCAAGCAGAGTTGTAACGCTTGCCGGTCCGGAGAAAGAAGGAATTCGTATCCCAAGCGAACAGGAGCTTCGCAACGTGTTTGCCCGTGTAGAAAATTCTTCGATCACCGCATACGACGATAAAATTTCCGATCTTCCGCTGCTTGCTGCAAAACCAAAGCCGGGGAAAGTACGGGCAACCAAGGTACGCAAGGCGATCGGTGTTACCGAGTGGATACTTTCGAACGGTATCAAGGTTATCTTAAAGCCAACAGATTTTAAGAATGACGAGATCATGTTCTCAGCATCAAGCCCGGGTGGGTCATCGCTTGCAAGTGATGATAACTACCTCTCCGCAGAAATGTCAACGCAGATAATGCAAATGGGAGGGGTTGCAAACTTCGATATATCAGCGTTACAAAAATATCTTGCAGGTAAACGAGTGACTGTTACTCCGACAATCAGCGCATTGCAGGAGGGCTTCACAGGAAATGCTGCGCCGAAGGATATTGAAACAGCTTTACAACTTATTTATGCCTATTCAACGGCACCGCGCAAAGACAGTTCGGCATTCGTAAGTATGAAGGCACGTTTGAGTACCTTCCTCGATAATAAAAGTTTATCGCCCGAATCTGCATTCCAAGATACATTCACGGTAACGATGGCGAACTATCATTACCGTGCTCGACCGTTCTCTCCAGCAACGCTGAAAGAAGTGAGCCTTGATAAGGCATACGCATTCTACGTTGATCGTTTTAGCGACATGAATGACTTCACGTTCTACTTTGTCGGCAACTTTGACCTCAAGACAATGAAGCCGCTTGTCGAGACATACATCGCATCACTGCCATCGAAGAAGCGCAAAGAATCATGGAAAGATATTGGCATTTATCCCCCGCAGGGTCTTGTCGAGAAGTCTGTTAAGAAAGGCATTGAGCCGAAGTCAAGTGTTCGTATGGCGCAGACAGGTAATTTCGTCTGGAGCGGTGAAAACCGTTTCTTACTAAACTCGATGGCAGAAGTGCTCTCGATAAAACTTCGCGAAACACTTCGCGAAGAAAAGGGCGGAGTCTATGGCGTCGGTTGTCGCGCAACACCGACACACTACCCAAAACCAATGTACACTCTATCTATCGGCTTCGGCTGTGCACCGGATAGAGTTGATGAACTTGTGCAGGAAGTTTATAAGAAGCTTGACACTATGGTCATCAAACCGCCGGAAGATACATACGTCAACAAAGTAAAAGAAATGGCAAGACGTGAGAACGAGACGAACCTCAAAGAGAACCGCTATTGGCTCAACTCACTCTCTGCTGCATACGTTAACGGCGAAGACCCCGAAGCGATACTCAAGCGTGATAAACTCATCGAATCCTTGACATCACAAAAAGTCTGGGAAGCCGGAAAGAAATACTGCGCAAAAGGCAACATGGTGAAGGTAGTGCTCTATCCGGAGAAATAATGCAATCAAGAGACTTATGCCGAATCCCTTCGAGTTAACTCGCGGGGATTTTTTTTTGCTACCGATGGGTCGTTTTTGTGTTATATTTGTAATCGACCATTCTCCTGGTCAGGCAATAAAATGAAGCATATACATACAATAGGTATCAGTTTGTTCATCTTGTTCGGTTTGGGAGTAACATCCGCCTCTGGACAATGGGATGCAACCGCAGATATCGCGATTTCGACAGCAGAGTCTGTTTCACAGCCTTCGATGTTACAATATGACAACCTTGGTGGTGTTTGGATAATTTGGCGAGAACAGTCAGCTACTATTTCACCTGACAGTACTCTTGGGAAAATACAGCACCTTGACTTTAATGGGTATACAACACTTCCAAGCGGTGGGCTTTTTATTGATAGTTTAGGTTTTCAACAAGGGATTGCAGCGGCTGAAGTTATAGATGATACGGTTCTATATATAGTCTATTTTACAAATGAACGTGATGGTTTCTCGCATACTCCTCGAGTTTATTATACTCAAAAGTTTACAATAAATGGGGCCAGAGTATGGGAGGGGAAAGGCAAACCTCTTATTGATTTTTACTCAAGCGATACATGGGTATATCGGGTGGTCACTACATTAGAGGGAGGATATTATATACTCTATTATGTGCGAGAAAAGCAATTTACTCCCATTCAAAAATATGTTCAGAAGATATCTAAAGAGGGCGAAAGATTATGGGGAGACCGTGGTATACAAATTGACGACGAAACAAGTCTACTCTTTAAAGACCTCAATGACGGAGTTATTATTGTAGGTGATAATACTAAACAGAAAACTATACCTTATAATAGAATTGATAGTTCTGGTCAGTTCTTATTTTCACCTAACAGTATGAGGGTGAATATTCCAACAGTAGATCGTTTTGATCGCAACTCTGTCGGACCTATAGCCCAGCCATTTAACAATGGTATTGTCATGTATATCAATGCTCCGGTAGAGGATTCATCGTTGGATAGAGCTATCTTCATAAAGCAATTCGATTCATCCGGTACTTCGGTGACAGACTGGATAAAGGTAGTTGATGGTGACCATACTGCGTATTCTCGGTTGTGGATGTTTCCTGCTGATTCCGGTTCATTAGTGTACTTTTTTCAAACAGATACTTATAACACATCCCCGATCTATGTACGTAAAGTAAGCGTAACAGGAGAGGATATGTGGGGTTCTTCACGCTTGATCGGATGGGCAGATAGTTCTTCGCGTTTTCTTACTGTTTCTCAAAGTGACTATGGATATTTTGCTGCTTGGGACAAAAGATCAGTAAACTATGGTTATCAACCCGGCAATGCAGTTTACTCACAACTTATTGGTCATGACGGTAGCAAGATGTGGGTAGATAGCGGTGTTTGGGTAGGTGCAGATAGTAGTTTATCTAAGCAAACTGGTACCGGTACAATTGATAGCTATGGAAATTGTTTTGTTTGTTGGAATACGATCGAGGACCCTACTATCTTTAATCTTGACCTGTATTGCACAAAAATTGATAGACTCGGCTATATTCCGACCGTTACTCGATCTGTAAAAAGCACTACTGCTAAAAATGTAACTGTACGAATTAGTCCTAATCCTGCTCGTTCGGTAATTTATATTGATTCAAAATTTGAACCAGTGCGAAAGGTTTTAGTAACTGATATCCTCGGAAGGGATGTCATGGTTCTCGATGGTAATAGTGATACTATCGATCTGAAGACACTTCCGAAAGAGCAGGATTA
>JAYUZC010000387.1:0-3463 GCA_043752045.1 Bacteroidota bacterium
GTTGTTTGCAACTCTCTTACGGTGCTCAATGAATCGGAAGTACCGCCGTTCGTTATCGAAGAAGAAGTAAAGGCGAACGAGGAATTGCGATTGAAATACCGATACCTTGATCTGCGTCGCCCGAGTATGCAGCGCAACCTGATGACGCGCCATAAGATCACGAAGTCCATTCGCGATCATTTTGATGCACGTGGTTTTATTGAAGTAGAGACACCGATGCTTATGAAGGCAACGCCGGAAGGTGCTCGTGACTTCGTCGTGCCGAGTCGTTTGCATCATGGCGAGTTTTACGCATTGCCGCAGTCTCCACAGATATATAAGCAGATACTGATGGTAGCCGGGCTTGACAGATATTTTCAAATAGTAAAGTGCTTCCGCGATGAAGATCTCCGCGCCGATAGGCAGCCGGAGTTCACACAGCTTGACGTCGAGATGAGCTTCCCCGATGAGGAGATGGTCTATGATGTGATGGAAAGCTGTCTGCGTAAGGTTTGGAGCGATGTAGGTCTTTCGCTTTCTGAATTCCCGCGGTATTCATATAAGGAAGTGATGGAGCGATTCGGTTCTGATAAGCCCGACCTTCGTTACGAGCTCGAGATTGCAACGCTCACCGAGCGTCTGCGCGGCAAGACGGAGTTCAAAGTGTTCAATGATGTCCTTGAGAAAAAGCAGGGGACTATCGGCGCAGTTGTTGTGCCGGGCGGAGCGGCTTGGAGCCGAAAGCAAATTGATGAGATGACCGACCATGCGAAGATACATGGTGCCGGAGGACTTGTTTGGCTTAAGAAAACTGCTGAAGGAGTTGATTCAAGCGCGAAGAAATTCATCACGCCTGAACTTCATACCGAACTTGCTGATGCCTGTGCGATGAACGTCGGTGACATGGCTCTTATTGCCTGTCATGAAAAATGGAGCAAGGCATATACCATACTCGGTGCGCTTCGTTTGGAGATAGCAAAACGTCTTGAACTTACCAAAGGTAGACAGCGCGAGTTCGCACCGCTATGGGTTGAGAACTTCCCGATGTTCGAGTTCGATGAAGCGTCAGGCAACTACAACGCAATGCATCATCCGTTCACATCGCCCGTCGTAGATGATTGGAACAACAGAACAGATGACCTTGCCGCAATCCGCGCAAGAGCATACGATATTGTTGTCAATGGATATGAACTTGGTTCGGGCTCTATTCGTATTCACGATAGGAAATTGCAATCAGAAGTGTTTGATATGCTTGGTCTATCCGAAGAAGAGCAGGAGAAGAAGTTTGGCTTCATGCTCAATGCTTTCCGATACGGCGCACCACCGCATGGCGGAATGGCTCTTGGTATCGACCGCATTGCAATGCTTTGCTCGGGCACGGATAATATCCGTGATGTCATCGCATTCCCGAAGACAACGTCAATGCAGGGCTTGATGGAGGATTGTCCTTCGTCGATTGACCCGCGCCAGCTTGCAGAGTTGAAGATAAAAGTAGGATAAAAAAAGAGGGCAAGTTTCTTACCCCATAATAGAGTGTAACCCTTTCGGCTTTCAGGGTATTTAGTAGTGTGTTGTTCGTAATTAGTGCTTACTTGTTGATGTCAAAAATAAATTTTTTACAACGGACACTGTTATCCGGTATTTCTACATATGTACTGTTCTCTACTTTGACTGGATTCGCGCAGCCGGTGGGATACAAAACTCGTGATGTTGTATCGGGATTGAATATCCCCTGGGAAATTACATGGGGAGATGATAATTGGATATGGTTCACAGAACGAATCGGTACGATCAATAGAGTTAACCCAGAAACGGGAGAGAAGAAACTACTTCGTGTAGAAAGCGATGCATTTCAGGCCGTTGAGAGTGGTATGCTCGGACTGGACTTCCATCCAAGTTTTCCCGATACGCCCTACGTCTATTCTGTATTTACATATATAGACTCGGTTTCGGTCCCAGGGCAGTCACCAATGTTTATGAAGGTCGTTCGATACACATACGAGAACGATACACTCGCAGAGAGAGTAACGATATTTGATAAGATAAACGGACGCTACATTCATAACGGATCCCGTATCATCGTCACGAAAGACCGCAAGATATTCATTACTACAGGTGAAAACTATTTTACCGATTGGGCACAAACAGATAGTCTTCCGAATGGAAAAGTGTTAAGGATTAATATTGATGGCACAATACCTGAAGACAACCCTTGGCCTGGAAGCCCTGTCTGGAGCAAAGGACATCGTAATCCACAAGGACTTTGCTTCGGACCAGATGGCACATTGTATTCAAGCGAGCACGGCGAAGATACCGACGATGAAGTGAATCATATTCTTAAAAAACGGAATTACGGTTGGCCTGCAGTGAGAGGGTACTGTGACAGTGCTTCAGAAATGACGTTTTGTAATGATTCAAATGTCGTAGAGCCACTCCGCGCTTGGACACCAACGATCGCTGTTTGTGGACTTGAGTACTATGATAGCGATCTTTATCCTGATTGGACTAATTGCTTGTTACTCGCTACACTAAAAGACGCCTCTCTCTATGTATTACCTATCGATACCATTACACATGCTATCACCGGAGAGCAGCGTCTATGGATGTTCCTTACAAGCGACACTCTTCGGCATGCCGGAAGACTTCGCGATGTTTGTATTTCCCCGACAGGAAGAGTTTTTATCTCCACAAGCAATAGCTCAGGAGAACATAAATATTTAGACTGGATTTTCGAGATCATACCTGACCACATTAAGGACGTTTCATCAAATCAGAGAAAGACTGAAGGCGTTGTTATTTCGCCAAACCCTTCAAACGACTATGTCACTATCTCTAACCTGCCTTCACAACATTCTACTATAGAACTGATAGACCAACTCGGCAGAAGCATCTACTCTTCTGTTGTATCATCAAACGAAGCGACTATTTCCGTCAGGAATATAGCGAGCGGCGCATACTACGTGCGAGTTGTGAGCGGAGGAGATGTTCAGACCATCCCAGTGATAATTAAATAGCTCTTGGTGTTCTCTCGGGGAAATGAAATTTCGGATAAACAATAATCCTTCGCCGGAGAAGACATCGCCGTTCGCTAACTTAAAACTTCCGCGTGAAGAGGGGATGTTCATTGCCGAGAGTGAGAAGGTCGTTGTGCAGCTTCTCGAAAGCGAGATAGAAATAACTTCGCTTTTTCTCACACAAGAACATTTCAACGAGCAACAAGCTCGCTTAGAAGTACACGAGCAATCTGCTGAAGCAGAAATTCTTATTGCGCCGAAAAGCGAGATGGAAAATATTGTCGGATACTCACTTCATCAAGGAATACTTGCCTCAGCGAAGATACCAAAAGAGCAACCGCTTGAAGAACTTGTAGCTGCTTCAACGAAGCCACAGCTCTATGTTATACTTGATGAGATCGCCGATGCGGAGAATATGGGGACACTATACCGAACCGCTCTGGCACTGGGAGTAACAGCAATTATCATTG
>JAYUZC010000388.1:0-3462 GCA_043752045.1 Bacteroidota bacterium
GTATAAGGACCTGCGCCAATGGTTGCCGGTGAGCGGTAAATTATTTTATTCCGTCGGCTGCCAATGGCGATGTAATTCGTCTGCTCTTTTTCGTTGCGATAAAGATGTGCGGGGTCTATCGGGATGACATAATAATTTTGCAGAGTATCATAGAGGAATACTTCTGTTGATTTCGGATACGTGCCGTTCTTCTCACGGTAGTTCTCAAGTGCAAGTTCCGTCGCACGTAACGCTTCCTGAGCTGATTGCAACGTTGCTTTATCGCTTGCATCTTCAAGCTTGCGGAAACCGACTTCCTTACAGGAAGTTATAGTAAAACAGAGAAAAAGAAAAATTATGAGTTGTCTCATATATTACTTAGTGGTTGTTCTAAGATACTCGCTCGGTTTTGAGATTAGCGCTCGTTTATCACTTGTTGCAAAGCGCATCCCATCTTCATTTGCTTGCATATCCCGCTGGTCGTTCACACCGCCGACGATAAACGCCTCTTCGCCTGCTTCAACAAACGAACCGATTAACCGAACGAACGAGTTCATCCCCAAAGTTCGCTTCAAATATGCCGAAAGAAAAAAATGCTGCATTTTATCTTTGTCTTCGGTCGAGTCATTATAAACTTTGCTCGGTAATCTATCGACTCGTTTTGTAAAAATCTCTTCCGGCTCAAAGGTAAGCGGCAATGTGATAGATGCACCAAATAACAGCTTCACTTCAATGACCCGGTGGTCGAGCGTAGCAACTGCACTCGTTAATTGAGCGGCTTGGAAGTCTCCACGAGAAAGGATGTACGCCTCATCGTAGATATAGTCAAGCTTTTCGCGGTCAGTCATACCTTTGGTCTCTTCTATATAAATATCACTGCGGATATGATCGCGGAGTTGGTACCCTTCAATGTACCCCTTCGGCGTGAAGAGAGCACCGAAGAACATGAGCGGAGTTTTGGATTGAGCTTGTGATACTTGTGCAAGTAATAGGGCGGTTAGTAAAGTGAAGTATATTAGATTGCCACGTCGGGCTAAAGCCCTCCTCGCAATGACAGAAAAAATTGTTTTCACGCGGTAATCAACTATCAAACTATAAACTATCCAACTATCAACTTTTGAGTATCTCACCGATCTTCTGCTCTGTCAGCTCATCAAGCATACGCATCGAGAGCTTTTCGATACGCATTTGCATTATCCGTCGGCGTTCGGATTGCGGAGCATCAGCGGCAAGTGGCTCAACAAAGAGAGGTATATCGGCAAGCGAGTACACTCCGACAAGTTCAGGTATCTTTCCTTTGTAACGGGTAACCGAAGCGGGCTTTGCTGACTCTTCGGTAACAATGACCAAAGGACATTTTGCTTCCGATGCTAAACGTATCACTTCTTTCGCTGCGGCGGATGCCTTTTCACTAGCTATATCTTCGATGCGTTCACCAAAGAAAAATATCGTACCCGGATTTGCGAGCAGTGATGATTGTAGTTGCGATGCCTCGAGCGAGAGCATTGCACCATCCTTTATCTCCGCATTCAAAAAAGCTGTAAGAGCAAAATCAATGTAACTCCCACCTGAACGTAACGACGATACATTGATGGAGATATTATTATCCTTCTTGAGTATATCAGCAATGCGTGAGAGTTCATCCTCGATGAGCGTATCATCTACCGAAAGCTGTCCCTTGCTTTTCGGATGTGAGACCGATGCAGAACGCGCTACAAAGAAGCGCGATGAGAGAAGCTGAAACGGACGTGATGAAAGATCAATACTTTTTACTTCATGGATAGGTGTTTCTTTTTTGAAGTCAAGTTCTTTGCCGTCTTTATCCAAGAACTTGATACCCAGTGCTTGCGCCAATCCAAAGCCCGCATCCCTTGCCAGCGGTTCATCCCAGCCAAGGATTATACTGAATGCTCCTTCATCAAGACAGTCTTGTATGAGTTCACCGATGCCGAAGGTCGTGCCGACAAACTTCAGCCCCTTTCCCTTTTTCCCTGATGGCTTTGCGTTCTGTACCGGCTCGGCAGCGATTTGCTTCATTTCGATGACACCAATGGTGCCGTTCTCGCCCGAAAAACCAAGTGGCACAACAAGCTGCTCGCCGTCAGCGCCTGTTGCTTCCACTTCGAGGAATGAGCCGAGCGAAGACGTGACGATATGTTCTATCGTGCCATCGCCGCCATCGGCTAGTGGATACTGCTTAACTTTTGCTTTGCGGTCTTGGGCTCGCAATCCTTTTGCCGCAATGCTTGCTGTTTCTGTCGCGGAGAATCCGGACGTTGGTTGTGTGATGATGTAGTATTGTTCGTTCACTCGCGCTGCCAATTAAATACGCCGTTCGGCGGCGCTGCCGATACTAACCGATAATCGTTAACCATAAATTGATCAACGAAATAGAACCGTATATTGATGTCGCTATACTCCCACATTTCATACGGTCTCGAATTTACATCATACGGACGTTTCTCTATCGAAGTTGGTTCTCCGAGTTGAATATAAATACGTCCCCTATCTGTTTTCCATCCGTCCATCGATGTTCTAAAATTCCTATTCGCAAACCCAACACGCCTATAAAAGACCTGCATTGGTCGGTTATAGGTATCCATCTGATATGGCTTCATTCGGCTCCAGAAATCAACGATGGCATTTCGTTTATCCTGTGTCGTTTCAGCAGATGAGAGTGAATCGTATGCGCTTCCTGTTGCAATATAAAAGAGCTGTTCAATTGCATCTTCTATCTTCATACCCGAGATCGGTATGCCGCGTGGTATCTTCACCTCTATAGATTTCTCCGATGAACTCAATGCCGCCTTATGCAGTGCTTGAGATGAAGCATTCATTGTATCTTCGGCTCGGGCAAATAGATATTGCTCTAAGATATACTTCCCTGTCCAAATATCATCAAAATCCATTTCGACAAAGATCGGCATACGTTTGGCACCGCTGCCGACAAGGACGTTCGTTACGCGAAATACATCTTCGTCACTGGTATGTTCTCGCAACCTCTGCACTAACCAAAGCGGACTGCTTTGCTCTAGACTATACAACTCAAAGAACAATCCTGATTCGCCGACATGAAGCGGCGAAATATCACTGCCAATATGCGGCACGATGCGCGAATTGAATTTTGAACGGTAGATGAGCGCATCGCTCATTGCTGGCGCATCGGAAAAGAACGTCTTCGTCATGAATTTCCCGCGCTCGGTAAATTGCCTCTTTGTCGAGAGGTCGCGTACAGTTATTACTATGTTGTAATTTGTGCCTTGACGTAAGATGAACGTATGCTGCGAAGCATTCGCCCGTTCGAGG
Source organism: Bacteroidota bacterium (assembly GCA_043752045.1). Taxonomy (GTDB): domain Bacteria; phylum Bacteroidota; class Ignavibacteria; order Palsa-1295; family Palsa-1295; genus DATDEW01. The sequence continues at coordinate 3,286 of JAYUZC010000388.1, forward strand.
CGAAGCTCATCAAGCTTTTCCATCTCTGCACTCGTGAGGAGTATCGTCTTCGTATCAGCACCAGAGTATAATCCGCTATCACCGGATGATGGTGTGATGGTGATTTGTACCGTATAATCAGCGACGTACTTATCAACTGCATTCAGAAATTTCAGGAGTCCATAGGGAACAGCAACA
>JAYUZC010000389.1:0-3461 GCA_043752045.1 Bacteroidota bacterium
CTTTGATATTAGCTCGCTTGTTCAAGGTGATACGAGTATTGAACGTTCACTGGTTCGCAATCTTGATTTCCGATATGAGTGGTTTCCCACTGCGGGCGAGCTTATCTCTGTGAGCTTGTTCCACAAGCAGTTCGGATTGAACGGATTTATGGGATTCGGAGATAGTGCTGACTTCGAGGGTGGTGCTATCGAATCAACAGTTACCGGCTCAAACAGTATCAGAAGTTGGGCAAACTCAACGAAGCCTGCAATCAATTATGGTCTTGAATTCGAGGTACGTAAGAATCTCGGCTTCATCATTAACGATCTGAATGTATTCCTCTTTACATTCAACTATTCACGTACATTCTCTGAGGTTGACGTAAGTGACCTTACAGCAGGTGGACAGAAAATCCGTCCGATGCAAGGGCAGTCGCCATATACAGTAAATGTAGGATTACTTTACTCACATCCTTCATGGGGAACATCGGTAAATGCACTTTATAATACGTTTGGCAAACGCCTTGTAGAAGTTAATCCTTATTCAGGGAATATCTTTGAATTTCCCCGAAATGTTTTTGATCTAACTATTAGTCAACCGCTCTTTGATCGTTTTGAGCTAAAGTTCAGCGCAAAAGATATTCTTGCTGAAAAACAATATTTTTCTAATGAGGATTTTGTAGTCAATGATGCGAGTAAGTATGATTTTGCTGCAGATCCTGCTACACAAAAATCATTCCTTTATGATAAGTATAATTTGAAAGGTGCATCATACTCCTTAAGTCTCTCTGTTAAATTGTAACTACTGATATGCGGGTCAGATGTTTTATCGTCCGACCCGCTTCCGAGTCTTCAATGAGTATGGAAAGCCGCTTGGCTTTTGTTGCTTCCTGTTTCGCGCTTATCACCCACCATGCTGCGGGTTTAGTATATGACATCGGTTTTGACTGAAAGTATTCCCACGCCTTCTTATTTTTCTTAAAGAGCTTTTCTTGCTCTTTGGTGAATGCAACTTCCGCTTGCTCGAATGAATAGAGATTCTGCTTCCTAAGATCGCGTTCGTTGAATGTTTTCAACCCTGCAGCAGTAACCTTGCCCTCTTCAATAAGCTCCCCGATACGTTTGATATTCTTCGCAGACCAGATGCTCGATTTCTTGCGTGGGGTAATACGCTGCATGTGGCTTTCTGCATCTAACCGCTTGACAACGCTGTCTATCCATCCAAAACACAGAGCAACATCCACGATGTCATTCCATTTCACACTTGGCTTACCCGTCGCGACCTTATACATCCCAACCCATACCTCTGTCTCTTTGGCATGGTTCTTTTTAAGCCATGTATAAAGCTCTGCTTTCGATGTGAAGAAGATAGGTGACATATTGTTTTGAAACGAATACCGAGGAAAAAACATTTATTTTAATGACTACTTTATTAGCTTCTACATAACACTGGGTAAGCAAGATACGATATTAGAAACAGTTCTTTCCGGACGTTCGGATGCCAATATCCGCTTCAGTGAGCTTTGTTCGCTCTTGGATGCATTAGCGTTTGAGAGCCGCATAAAAGGTAGCCATCACATTTATTGGAAAAATGGGATTGATGAGATAATCAACATCCAACCGCGAGGCACAAAGGTAAAAGATTATCAGGTAAAACAAGTGAGAACGATTATTCTGAAATATAACTTAGAACTTCTATGAGATCACTCTACGAAATCATTATTTACTGGTCAAAAGCAGATGATTGTTTCATTGCTGAAGTACCTGAACTACCCGGGTGCATGGCTGACGGTGTGACACGAGCAGAAGCATTGCTTGCTGCCGAAACTGTTATTGACCAGTGGATTGAGACAGCATCTATGCTCGGAAGGGCTATCCCAGAACCTAAGGGGAAACTCATGTATGCTTAAGGCATCTTTTTTTATAGGGCAGACTGAAAGCATGCACTGAACATAGTGAATATGTCTGCCCTACAAATCCAAAGAATCAATTAAATCACATTAATCCCAGTTACGGCTTCAACGGATCAAAGGTCAACACCGTATTATACCCGATCCCCAAGAAGATAAAGGCAAGGATAACGAGCGTGCCGATGAGGGTGTATGATAGCCAGGGGCGGAATTTGAAATCGCGGATGATGTTCCAGCAACCCTGTACGCCGTGATACATACCGATAGTGATGAATCCGATATATAAGCCGATAAAGACGGGGTTTGTCAAACGTTCTGCTGATGCATCGAAGTCATGCCCGTTGGTGGGGTTGTAGTGCATCCAGACATAATGACCGAGTGTCATAATAACCAGAGCCAAACCTGTGATGCGCTGCCACATCCAGGGACCTGCACCTGATTTGCGGCTCTTAGCATACGAACGAAGATGTTTTGTTGAACTTGCTTCCATTGTGATGACTCCTTAAAATAATGGATGACCGAAAATCTCTTCCTGAAAGATCAGGACGAACATGAAGAGAACAACTGCTATACCTCCGCCCCATACCATACGGATAAGTGCTTTTTGATGTTTTGCGCCCGAACCAAGATCAACGACGGCGATTCGGATGCCATTAAAAGCATGAAATATCACTAATGCACCCAGAAACCACTCCAAGAACTTGAACGGCGGAGTAGTGAAGAGTGCCATCTCCTCTTGGAACGCTGCGCGACCCTTCGTTAGCCCCGACAGAGCAAAGATATGAACAAAAAGATATACCGTCAAGCCGATACCAGAGATACGGTGCAGGATGTATGCCCATGCACCTGACTGCCGCTTATATGCTAAACTTATCTTCGTCCAAGAGCCGAGTGGCTTACGATCTGGAATATATGCCATAATGTACTGATTGTATTACTGCAAATTTACGAAGAAATCACCGCCGTTTTTTACATTGCAGATTCGGCTTATCGCGCCCCGCGCCATGCAACAAAAACACTTCCAAAAAAGCCAATGAATTTCCCGATGATTACGAAGCCCAAAATGTGCATCCACGGCTCGCCGTACTTCGTGATATCGGCGATAAGCCCGGGCGCGATTCGGCTGACCCCGTAATCCTCAAAAGCGATGACTAATCCGTATGCCAGTGCTCCTCCTATAAACCCTGCAAAGACAGATTCTATTATATAAGGTAAGATTAAAGTTGATTTAGCGGCTCCGAGGAGTTTCATTGTTCGTATCGTCTCGCGCCGTGCCGTAATGGCAAGCCGAGCTGTGCTTATGACGATGGCAAGCGCGGTGATAATGAGGAATCCGCCGAATAGATATGCAAGCAGTAGAAGGGTCTCAGTTTTTTCTTCAAGCCCGATGAGAGTTTTGCTCTCAAAGATGATGTCCTTCATGCCTGATATTGATGTAAGTTTTGACTTCATCTCTGCTGCATTTGCCGAGGTCATATCTTTGAGTGTCATCCTGACTCCTGCAGGAAATGGATTATACCCAACGATACGCTCAACATCTTCACCGGAGCGATTGACATATTCTTCAAGCGC
>JAYUZC010000390.1:0-3457 GCA_043752045.1 Bacteroidota bacterium
CTGTTTGACATGTAACGAAGTAGTCCCGACGTTTGCAGTTGATCTTGACGATAACGGCAGTTCGCTTTTTTATCTCGGCGAAGCAGATGAGCGCATCACGCACCGATTTAATTTCTCTGCGGCAGGTATAGACACTGCGCTACTCTTGCAGCAACCATCTCCGAAAGAAGCATCTGCAAGATACGCACTTGAGCAACCTTTGACAGGACGCATCGTTATTTTAGATTATTCACCCATGTATTCAAACCCTGATATGAAGCAGTCGGTTGGCGCACTTGAGCGCCGCGACGAAGCAAATATCTTCGGAGAAGACGCTGTGTTCTTCCATGTGCATCACCCGAAATATAAACAGCCGGTGTATGTCTTGCGGAGCAACGGGATGCGGGTCGGGGAGTGAGGAGTGCGCTAGGTTCTGTGTGCTAGGTTCTGTGTATTTTTGACGAACGACGATTCACGAAACACGATTGGCGACCATGAACAGACGTGACTTTATCAAACTATCAGCGACTGCCCCGATCATCGGCGCAACTTCCGGAAGCATTCTTGCTGCTGATACGAAACAGCCGATAATAAAACTCCCAAAGTTCGAGAATACCGAAGCGTATTGGGAGAAAGTCCGAGCGCAGTTTCCTATAACCAAGGAAATGCTCTACTTCAATAACGGCACGATGGGTCCGTCGCCCAAGTATGTCACCGATATCGTCACCAAGCAGATACAGCATGTTGATGCAACGGCTGATTACGGGTATGATGTCGAGGGTTTACGAGCATCGATCGGAAGATTCATCAATGCAGACAAAGATGACATCGCGCTTACACATAATGTAAGCGAAGGAGTTTCTATCATTGCCGGCGGACTTGAGATGATGCCCGGCGATGAAGTTTTGCTCACGAATCAAGAGCACGGCGGCGGCGCAGTGCCCTGGCTTGCACGAGCAAAGCGTCACGGTATCGTTGTGAAGTTCTTTGATCTGGGGGCTACTCTTGTTGAGACTGTTAATAATCTCCAGAAGGCGCGTACAAAACGTACTCGCATAATTGCGGTACCGCATATCACCTGCACGACCGGTCATGTACTTCCCATCAAGCGCATTGCGGACATTGCACATTCAGCGAACATTCTGCTTTTTGTTGATGGCGCCCATGCTCCGGGGATGCTTCGCACCGATATACGAAACTATGGTTGTGATGCCTATGCAAGCTGCGGACACAAGTGGATGCTTGGTCCCAAAGGCACTGGCTTCCTTTATATATCGAAAAAGATGCGTGAGCTTGTCGCTCCGAGTTGGTCCGGTGCAGAAGCAGATAAACATTGGGATTACAAAGGCAACCTTGAGTGGATGGATACAGCTTCGAAGTATGACTTCGGTACGCAAAGCTCTTCGCTTTTCACAGGGCTTAATGCTGCAATGGAGTGGCAACAGTTAATAGGTATCACGAACATCGAGACTCGAGTGAATGAGTTATCTACTTACATGCGAGAGGGGCTTATTAAACTAATGCCAGGCAAGTTCGATTTCTTAACGCCGCATACATCATTATCAGGCATCACAACTATACGACTCAAGAACTCCGATAGATATAAAGACTTTGCAAGTGCTTTACAAACCAAGTACAAGATTCGGACTCGCATAGTCCCCGAAGGCGACCTGCAAGCCAACCGATTCAGCGTTCACATCTATACATCAAAAAAAGACATAGACATCTTCTTGAAAGCAACCGAAGATGTGTTAAAGAGTGTCTAAGAAATGAATAATATGAAACAGACATTCAGATATTTACCAATTGTGCTTATGTTGTTTGTTATTTCTTGCGGCTCGCCGGTGAAGATCGTAAAGTTTGACACGAAGCCGGATGCGCCGTTCAAGGGGGATAGCGTGTATCTTTATTGGCAGGTGGAGAATGCTGTTGATGTAACGCTTGATGGGAAGTCCGTCGCGAAAGATACAGGCAGAGTGCGAGTGCTGCTTGACGAGTCCAAGACATTCATCCTTCGTGCGCTTGGCACCAATAGCGAAGCGACAAATAAGCTCAATATCGTAGCACAGCCGAAGTAATGCAATACAGATTACCCGATCCGACTAAGTATCGCGATCCAATTCGCTACTTTCGCGATAGCCATGGGGTTATAGCGAGTGCGCTTGATGCACTGGATAAAGTTATTACTGACTCCGAGCGTGAAGGTGTGAACACATATTTCCCTTCACATCCTGAAGTTCGTGAACTTCTCTATTTCTTTACGAACATCGCTAAAATTCATGAACGTGATGAAGAGAAGACACTCTTCCCGATCCTCCGGCCAAAGATAAAAACGCTTGGTTTTCATCTGCCTGATACGACTCCCGCATTTCTTGTTAAAGAACATGAGGAGCTGAACCATAAAGCACGTATTATTGCGCGAGCATGGGAGGGGTTCGTAAGTTCGGGAAAGACAGATGTTGAGAATGAGTTACTTGCATTACAAAGCGCGAAAGAACTTGTTGCATCCTACCGCGAACACCTCGCTGATGAGAACAACCTAATATATAAGGTTGCCAACGACGACCTCTTAACCCCGGGTGAACGAAGTGCGATTATGATTGCAATCCAAGAGCTACACGATGAGAAGATCATTACCCCGCTTTTTGATTTTGATAGCCCCGATTACACGTCCAATCAGCTATAATACACCCCTCCTTTCTATTCCTGAATATCCATTCATAGTTTGGCCTAAAATCGCACCACATGCTATCGTTTTTGTGTGGTGCTTAGATTTTACACCTATCTTACATCGTTCAATACCCCGTTTTTAGCTCATTTTAAGCCATCAACATTATTCTGCAATTATTTTTTCTAATTCCGAGAAACTTGGCACGGTATTTCTACGATAGTATATCATAGACGATAAAGTGGACATAAAAAAAGACAGTGCAAATAGCAGAAAATACCAAAATGTTGAAAAATATCGTTAAATATAGCTTTTTAATAGTTTTAGGATTAGTAGCGTTTGTTGGCAATGCCGAGGCGCAGTTTTCCAAAGCGGTAGTCGTTCTCAAAGGTACGGTCATCAATAAAGAGACGAACGCTCCGCATTCAGTGAATGTAAGTGTACGCGAAGTCGGCAACAAAGCGCTTGAGATCACAGCAAGCCGCTCGAACGCCGAAAGCGGAAAGTATCTTGTGGTCTTAAAGCCGCAGACAAAATACTGGATTCATGTTGAGGGTGAAGGCGTAACAACATACGACGAACTCATCGAGACTCCGGCAGCGACTAAGACCCAGAACCTTTCAAAAGATTTGTTCCTCCAGGTCCTCACGAAAAACACAGCAAAGAAGTAATACGAAAGAAGGGTTAAGTGAATGAAAGACCCCCGCCGGAGCAATCCGGCGGGGTATTTTTCATTTTTAAGAGTAACTTGCATAGCTTTGTAAAATAATACAGCAGAAAATATTCTTACCGAACTCAAATCACCAAAGA
>JAYUZC010000391.1:0-3456 GCA_043752045.1 Bacteroidota bacterium
AAGCTTTGCCGGAGCACTTTCAGCTAATGGGTATGTCGTTGTTGATTTTTTCAACGCACTACTTGTGCAAGAAACGCTAATCCCAAATTCGGAAGTTAAGATGGATGGAGACGAGGTTGCACATATCACAAAGCGCGTCGAATCGGGGCGAATTATCAAGGCCATCAGATTTGCCTCTGATGGGAAGGAATTTATCGAATCAGTTCGGCTTTATACCTTACGTGATTTCCAAGAGATGTTTACCGCTACTGGTCTTCTCTTAGAGCACACGTTCGGTGATTATGAAGGAAATACTTTTACAGATACATCTTCGCGTCTTATCATGTTTGCTCGTCGCGCTTAGCGCGTTGGTTATGCTTTCGGGTTGCGACCTGTTTTCGACGCGCACACCGGAGCCGCCCGATACAGGCAGTCAGTTCATCTGGACTCCCGCTTCAACACCATATCTGCTACTGGAAAACTTCAAAGGTTCACTCGAGGAAGTTGATGGCACAAATCATAGTAAGTGTTTTATTTCCGATAATGATTCGACATCAACAGGTGAGAAGCTTATATATCATTTCGTCCCTCGCTCGGGGCTTGATGCTTCAAGCCAAAGTATCTTTGATGGATGGTCACCGACATCGGAGAAGAATTACATTGTCAAGCTCCGTAGTCTACTCGTCACCGACCCAAAACTTTCTGTGATCATTTCGAACGAGAAGATAGAACAGAATGATGTGCATTCTGCGAAAGTAGATTTTGACTATACTGTTCTTATTCCTGTTGAAGGTAGCTCGACTATCCCATCATCAATCAGTGGCTCGGCACAATTTCAGTGTGAACTGATAACGACCGAACAAGGTACAAAGGAGTGGCGAGTAGTTTGGATGTATGACTACGTTGCATCGGGTTCATCATCGAAAACATTTTCTGACCTAAAAGTACTGATGACGTTGTGAGATATTTACTCGTCATCATATCGCTGGCTATCCTTTCCTCGTGCAACCCCTTTGCACCTGAAGTTGATGATTCGATTGTAGTCAATCCTATTGGTGATACAAAAACTATTGATGGATATTTTCAGACGTTCCGCTTTGCGTATCAGTTTCGTGATACGTTGGTGTATGGAAAGCTCATCGCTCCTGGTTTCACATTCAGCTACCGCAACTTCGATAGGGGACTTGATATGGAGTGGGGCAGAAGCGAGGAGATGCGAACGACGGGCTCCCTCTTTGAATCAGCACAGGCACTTGATCTGCTATGGGGCAATGTTCTTGATTCAAGCGGGACTGATGTTGTCTATGATATTACCCGTTCATTCTCACTGAATGTAACGCTGAATCTTGGCGACGTACTGCACGTAGACGGTAGAGCGATATTTCACCTTGAGCGACCTACGGCAAACGACCCGTGGCAGGCAGTCAGGTGGCGAGACGAATCTAATTTCTAATGGGAGCAGTTCAGGAATTACAACGCGCAGTAGGGAAGCTCGGCATTATCCGAACGCTGTCGCTTATCCTTGAGAAAAGAAAGAAGAAAAAACGTATTGCATCCTTGCTTGCTAATCATGATGGCATTGCTACGCTAAAGCAATTTGATATTCTCCCGCCCTCTCTTACTCCCGAAGAAGAAAATACCATCATCGAGAAAGCAGATGCAATGCTTCGAGATGAGAATTTCTTTTTCACCTTTCCTTATAAAACAAAGGACATTAACGATCCATGGAATTACGACCCGTTTGAAAACAAGCATTGGCAAAAAAAACATTACGACGAAACAAGAGTACACAGTGCAGATACCCCCAAGGATGTAAAGATAGTATGGGAAATTAACCGCTTCAAGGACCTGCCTGTACTTGCTGAAGCGACATTAATAACTAAGGATAAGAAATACGCCGATGAAGTTGAGCGTCGCTTGCTTTCATGGATAGAATGTAATCCTTTCGGCAATTCTGTAAATTGGTCAAGCCCGCTTGAGCTTGGAATACGTATCATTAGTTGGTCAGTCTCGTTGCGATTACTTAGCGGTGCAGGGTTTCGAGTTGATGAGAATCCGGCAATACAACGCTCTGTATATGAACATGCAGCTTATCTTGCCACAGCGCTATCAACTGATAAGATTGTTCGTTCAAATCATCTCATTGGTGAAGTGACGGGGCTCTACGTCGTATCATCGCTCTTTGATTACAATGGAGCAACAGAACATAGAGAACAAGCGAAGGCGATACTTCATGATTCTGTTTTGAAGCAGACATATCCTGACGGTGTCTCTAGTGAATCATCGGGATGGTATCATGGCTTCGTAACTGACTTCGCTGAAGTCGCGGCGAGAGTAGCGAAGGCAAACGGAGATATATTCTCTCATGAATACCTGTCTCGATTAGAGAATATGATCATTTACAAGAATTCACTTCTCGGTGCTGATGGAATTATCAAGTATGGTGATTTTGATAACGGGAAGGCAATAGAGCTTCCGTCAAAATGGCGTGACGCAGTGCTTGGTGTTTCACCTGTCACTTCTACCGAGAGGAAGAATCTGTTTAATGATGCAAAGCATATATCAGTAAAGCTCGATTCAAATGAGCTTTTCTTCCGAGCAGGTGAGTTTGGTTGGGGTGGAGATGGATTCTCTTCTCATGCACATGATGATTTTCTTGCGCCTGTCGTTTCAATTTTCCGCCATCCTATCTTAGTTGATTCCGGTACTTATGTCTATAATGGTGATGCTGAAAACCGCGACAAGTATAGAGTTGCTTCCTATCATAATACGGTTATTATAGGCGATACTTCTTCGGCAGTGCTCAAGCCGAGCTTCGGATGGCAGAAAGTACGACCAGATGCCTGGATTGATTTCTTTACCGAGAATGATGATGAAGTTATTGCTGAAGCATGCTTCGGAGAGTCGAAGGGGCAGCATCTTCGACGCTTCAGACTCACCAAAGAACTCTTCACCCTTGAAGATCACTTCGAGCTAAGGAGCGGCAAAGCCGTCCATTGGCACTTCCATTTTCATCCTCGTTGGCGTATCGAGAAGTTGGACGGATTAAAATTTGCCCTACGCGATTTCCGCGGACATGAGTTTCTGTTTGAACTTTCAGAAGGAGAATTGGATTTTGAAGTTCTCGGCTACGATTTCTCAGGCTCATATATGGAAAAATCAAAGGCGAAAAAGATACAATTCACCAAACAATTAGCGCAAGGCGCACATCATTACCGATTTGAAATTACGCGATCATCTCGATAAAGGAATCTGGGCTGTAGCTGACAAAGGGCTGCTTCTCTTTTACGGCTTTGCAGTAATGCTGATCGTGGTTTCAGCACTGCCGGACACCGAGTGGGGTGTATTCAATATCTATCAATCGATCTTTCTGCTTATCTGCTTTATCGCGGATTCTATCTTCTTGCAGCCAATGGTCAAGTTCGCAAGTGAACATGAGGCAGAGATACCAAATGCTCTTGGAGCAAGTTTTATACT
>JAYUZC010000392.1:0-8689 GCA_043752045.1 Bacteroidota bacterium
ATTCAGTTGATGGGAAGCGTTGTGCCGTACTTCCAAAAACTTCAGAAAGAAGGCGAAGAGGGAAGAAAGCGTATCACACAGCTCACACGTGTTGGTACATTCTTTATCGGTGCAGCACAGTCAATTGGTATGGCAGTTCATTTACGTACTCTTACAGGTACTGTTAATGGTATGTCTGTTCCGGTCGTACCGGAAGCTATCAGTCCATTCCTTTTCTTCCTTTCAACTGTATTCTGCTTAACAGCCGGCACGATGTTTATGATGTGGCTTGGTGAACAGATTACCGAACGCGGTATCGGCAACGGTATCTCGCTAATTATCTTCATCGGCATCATTGCTCGTTTCCCGCTTGCAGTTGTTGATGAGTTCGGCGGAATCGGACAAGGCGGCAAAAACATCATTGTCGAAGTAGTTATCCTTGCTTTCCTCATTGGTATTATCGCATTTGTCGTGCTCATCACTCAAGGTATTCGCAAGATACCGGTGCAGTATGCAAAGCGAGTTATCGGACGAAAGGTCTATGGCGGAGTTACCCAGCATATTCCTATCCGTATTAATACCGCGGGTGTTATGCCTATCATCTTTGCACAGGCAATACTATTCTTACCGACAACACTTGTACAGCTTTTTCCAGATTCAGGTGTTGCTCAATCAATAGCAGTGTTCTTTGATTATCGCTCGGTAAGTCACGCTATCATCTTTGGTTTGATGATTGTTATTTTTACTTACTTCTATACGGCTATAGCGTTCAACCCACGCGACGTTGCAGATTCGATGAAGAAAAATGGCGGCTTTATTCCGGGTGTACGTCCAGGTCGTAACACGGCAGACTACATTGATAATATCTTGACACACTTAACACTTCCGGGTGCTGTGTTCCTTGCTATTATCGCTATACTTCCGACGTTCGTAACCGGACTTGGAGTAACATCATCATTTGCACAGTTCTTCGGTGGTACAAGCTTGCTCATCATGGTTGGTGTAGCGCTTGATACACTCCAGCAGATCGAGTCTCATCTATTGATGCACAACTACGATGGTTTGATGAAGACAGGTAAGATCAAAGGAAGATCTTCGGGCGGGGGTAATTACAGCTCCGGCTTTTAATGTGGGATACCGCAGTTAATATTAAGACTGAAGCACAGCTTTCTCTGATGAGGGAAAGCTGTCTTCTTGTAGCAGAAGCTTTTGCGTATGTTGAGTCGCTCATTGCTCCCGGTGCTATCCCTCTAGAAATAGATACGAAGGTTGATGAATTTATAACTTCTCGCGGTGGACGACCGGCTTTCAAAGGATATAAAGTAGGACGACAGACATTTAATTATGCAAGTTGTATCTCACGCAATGATGCAGTAGTCCACGGGATACCGAATGAGAAGCCCCTTGAAGAAGGCGAAACAGTTTCCGTTGATATTGGTGTAGAGAAGAACGGTTGGTTTGGAGATAGTGCATGGACGTATCCGGTGGGTACAATCGATGCAGAACGAGCAAAGTTGCTTGAGGTAACCAAAGAATCGCTCTATATGGGAATTGCCCATGCTAAAGCAGGCGCAAAGCTTTATGAAGTGTCAAAGGCAATATCAGACTATTGCACTGCTCATGGTTATGGTATCGTGAAGGACTTAGTTGGGCATGGTATAGGGAAACATTTGCATGAAGAGCCACAGGTCCCAAATTATGTACCTCGTCGCTTTGATAAGGAATACCGCAATATTCGCCTCGAAGAGGGGATGACCATTGCCATAGAGCCGATGATCAACATGGGTACATGGAAGGTACGTACTTTACCCGATGGGTGGACTATTGTAACAGCAGACGGCAAACCCAGTGCTCATTTTGAGCATACAATTGTCATTCGCCCCGGTGGCGGAGAGATATTGACAAAAATAGGCTAATTTTGGAACGATGTATGTATAAAAGTCGTTCTTTCGGGGCTTTACGGGGAGTGTCTCCGATAGGTTGATTTTACTATTACATGGCGAAACAAGGGGCTATTAAAGTTGACGGTGTTATCGAGGAATCGTTGCCAAACGCAACATTCCGCGTCAAACTGGATAACGGACACAGCATTCTTGCACATGTATCAGGAAAGATGAGGATGAATTTTATAAAGATCCTCGAAGGCGACAAGGTCACTGTAGAACTTTCGCCATACGACCTGACCAAAGGGCGCATCACGTATAGATACAAATAATTTTAGAGTACGACAATGAAAGTTCAAGCATCGGTAAAAAAACGCTGCGAGCATTGCAAGGTCATCACCCGTAAAGGTGTGGTGCGCGTCATTTGCAAAACGAACCCAAAGCATAAACAACGTCAAGGTTAATTTTTACTAAGAGTACATGGCACGTATAGCCGGCATAGATCTACCAAAGAACAAACGATCAGTCGTAGGACTGACCTACATTTACGGCATTGGCAAGACCACCGCTCATAAGATACTTGAGCAAGTTGGTATTTCTGATGACAAGAAGATTCAAGACCTCACCGAAGACGAGATCACGTCGATCCGTCAGCTCATTACCAATGAGATAAAGGTAGAGGGTGTTGCGCGCAGCGAAATGCAGCTTGCCATCAAACGTTTGATGGATATTGGCAGCTATCGCGGATTGCGTCATCGTCGTGGTCTTCCGGTTCGTGGTCAGCGTACTCGTACCAACTCACGTACCCGTAAAGGTAAGCGTAAGACGGTAGCAGGTAAGAAGAAAGCAGCAGCTAAGAAGTAAACGATAACTAAGAACAGAAGTGGCAAAACAAGCACAGGGCGCAGGTAAAGCTCGCGCAAAAAAGAAGATCATCGCAACGTCAAACGGCGTAGCGCATATCAAAGCAACGTTTAACAACGTTATCGTTACTCTAACCGATATGCAGGGCAATACCCTTTCGTGGGCATCAGCCGGCAAAATGGGATTCAAAGGTTCGCGTAAGAATACTCCGTTCGCTTCAGGTGTATCTGCTGAATCAGCAGCGAAAGAAGCATACGATATGGGGCTTCGTAAAGTTGATGTGTTTATCAAAGGACCAGGCTCCGGTCGTGAAGCAGCTGTTCGCTCGCTTCAGATCGCAGGCATTGAGGTCTTGACGATAAAAGACATCACTCCAATGCCACATAACGGTTGCCGCCCGCCGAAAAAGCGTCGCGTATAATCACAAAGTTTTTCAATTTGCTTGTAAACTTCACACGAGCTATGGTGAAGGAAGAAGAGCAGCAGGTCATTTGACCAGCGTATTAACAATCTAAACTATTATGGCTCGTTATACTGATCCGTCCTGTAAACTATGCCGCAGAGAAAAGCAGAAGCTTTTCTTAAAAGGCTCTAAATGTTATTCTGAAAAGTGTCCGATCGAACGTCGTAACTACGCTCCCGGTCAACACGGTCAAGGTCGCCGCTCAAAGGTATCTGAATACGGTATTCAGCTTCGTGAGAAGCAGAAAGTACGTCGTACCTATGGTATGCTTGAGACACAGTTCCGCAACACCTTCGAGAAAGCTGCACGTATGCGTGGCGTTACAGGTGATAACCTCGTAAAGCTCCTTGAACGTCGTTTGGATAATGTTGTCTATCGCCTGAACCTTGCTCCTTCACGTAAGGCAGCGCGCCAACTCATTTTACATTGCCATATTGTCATCAACGGCAATGTCGTTAATATCCCGTCATATTTATTAAGCCCAGGAGATACTATCCAGCTTAAGGAAAAGTCACGTAAGCTTGAAGTCGTCCATGAGTCGGTCAAGCGTACTCGCGGTGATAGTGGTGTACCAGGATGGCTCTCGCTTAATAAAGCAGATCTTTCGGGTACGTTCCTTGCTATTCCTGAACGCAGTGATATCCAGCTCAATGCGAATGAGCAGCTCGTAGTCGAGTTATACTCGAAGTAATCGTCGACAGGTATTCGTATATAGTTTTTAAAATAAGCTTGAGGTAAAAATCGTATGACAAATCTTCACATGCCGGATCGTATCGAGCTCGAAGAGTCTAGTAAGACAGAGACATTCGGACGCTTTATCGCATCACCGCTCGAAGAAGGATATGGTACGACGCTCGGTAACTCGATGCGCCGCATTCTTCTTTCCTCGATTCCCGGTACAGCGTTCACCAGCTTAAAGGTTGATGGTGTACAGCATGAATTCTCGACCATCAAGGGTGTTACAGAAGACGTAGCAGAGATCATCTTGAATCTTAAAGGTGTCCGTTTGAAAGCAGATATGTCAACGCCTACGCGTCTGATTGCTGACATCAAAGGACCGAAAGATTTCAAAGCAGGTGACCTTCAGGATTTCACATCTGAAGTTACCATTCTCAATCCTGACCATCATCTCTTTACCATAGGCAAAGAAGGTCATGTTCGTATGGAGCTTCGTGTTGGTCATGGTCGCGGGTATGTTGTCTCTGACGAGAACAAGTTACCTGATGCACCGCTTGGCACAGTAGCAATTGATTCAATCTTCACACCTATCTCGAACGTTCGCTTTCATGTAGAGCCGACTCGCGTAGGGCAGAAGACAGATTATGAGAAGCTTATTCTTGAGATTGAGACAGACGGCTCCCTTACTCCTGAAGAAGCAGTAACGACAGCAGGTCGCGTTCTTCGTGATCACGTTAATCTCTTCGTTCGTTTTGGCGGACCGGAAGATGAGCTTCCACCGAAGCCAATCCTTGATACTGAGACAGAGCGTCTTCGCCAGATATTGAGCACACAGGTAGATACATTACATCTCTCTGTTCGCTCGCAGAATTGCTTACGCGCTGCAAACATCAAGAACATAGCTGATCTTGTTCGTAAGGACGAGCGTGAGCTTCTTACCTTCCGTAACTTCGGTCGTAAGTCGCTTGATGAACTCGGCAGATTGGTCGAGCAGCTTGGTCTCCATTTCGGTATGGATGTTGACCAGTATTTCCAAGGGCAGCCCGAGAACGCAATGGCTCGCCGCTAACGGATAATGATTAGAAAGTAGAGTACGAGAAATGAGACATAGTCAAAAAGGAAGAAAGCTCGGACGTACGTCCACGCACCGAAAAGCGACGATGAATTCGCTTTCAACAGCACTTATCTTACACAAGAAGATCAAGACAACTGTTGCAAAGGCAAAAGAGATGCGTCTTTATGTAGAGCCGCTCATCACTTCTGCAAAGAATGCAAATTTGTTGCAGGGTGAAGATGCAACGATCACAGCGAAGCGTGTTCATGCACGTCGTATGGTCGCTCGTTTCATCAAGGATAATGATGCGCTCAAGATTCTCTTCACAGAGATCGCTCCTAAAGTTGCAAGCCGTCCAGGTGGATACACTCGCGTAATCAAGCTCGGCAGACGTAAGGGTGATGCAGCTGAAATGGCTGTTATCGAGTTGGTTGATTGGAATGATCTAGGCGCAAAGAAGCCAAAGCTTTCTAAGCCACGCCCGACACGCCGTAAGGTTAATGCTCCTGCTGCTACGAAGCCTACAGCTGTTGTTGGTGAAGCGGCTGAAGATGTTGTACCTTCTCCTGCTGAATCAGTCGGTGAAGTAGCACCGGATTCAAAGTAAAAATTATTACTCCTAATGAAAAAACCTCAATACGAATGTATTGAGGTTTTTTGTTTTTAGTGAAAGACAATTAGTCCTTTATCATCCCCAGAAAATACTCATGTACTCTTGTATCGTTTGAGATCTCTGGATGGAAGCATGTGATGAGCACATTGTCTTGCCTAGCCATGACAAAGCCACCATGTGCTTTTGCAAGTATCTCTACACCTTTGCCTGCCTTTAGATAAAGCGGCGCACGAATATAGACTGCATGAAATGGCTCTTTACCTAATGATGGTATATCTAACCACTCCTCGGAGCTGAACTTCTGCGGACCAAAGGCATTTCGGCGAACAGTAATATCCATGAGTCCGATTCGTCCTTGTCCTGAATCCTCAATCTTCTTCGCAAGAACAATACTCCCCATACATGTGCCCCATGTAGGTAAGCCGCCAATAATGGCTTTTTTAATTGCATCGAACATTCCAATATCTTCAACGCCAATATTGGGCAGTGTGCTTTCAAGAATCGCTACAGCACTTGATTCGCCACCGGGAATAACAAGTCCATCAATGCCATCTAATTCGCTTGTAGAGCGAATCTCACGAGTTTGGTAGTTCAATTTGTGAAACACGGCACAATGTTCTTCAAAGTCTCCTTGAAGAGCGAGTACGCCTATGATCGGATGCTTCTGCAATTAGATACCCCGACCGGCAAGCAATTCTTCTTTTGTAAGCTCACGAACAGAGCGACCTACCATCGGATCACCGAGACCCATTGATACTTTAGCAATGATGTCAGGATCTCTGAAATGAGTAACCGCTTCGACGATTGCTTTTGCGCGCTTTTTGGGGTCAGAAGATTTGAAGATACCCGAGCCGACAAATACACCTTCAACGCCAAGCTGCATCATAAGAGCGGCATCAGCTGGTGTAGCTATACCTCCGGCAGCGAAGTTCACGACAGGTAGTCGTCCTTTCTCTGCAACATAATTTACTAACTCGATAGGCGATGCAATTGACTTTGCATAGGTATAGCGCTCATCCTTTGACATAGAAGTCAGTCGACGAATATCTCCATAAATACGACGTGCATGACGAACAGCTTCAACGATATCACCAGTCCCTGCTTCACCTTTTGTGCGTATCATCGCTGCGCCTTCAGAAATTCGGCGAAGTGCTTCACCGAGATCACGTGCGCCGCAGACGAACGGGATTTTGAACTTGTGCTTATCAATATGATGCTCTTCATCAGCAGGAGTGAGTACTTCGCTCTCATCAATAACGTCAACATTGAGAGCTTCGAGTACTTGTGCCTCGACAAAATGACCGATACGTGCTTTTGCCATAACAGGTATTTTTACACCCTTTACGATCTGTTCAATGAGCTTTGGGTCAGACATGCGAGCAACACCACCATCTCTTCGAATATCAGAAGGGACGCGTTCAAGCGCCATAACAGCAACTGCTCCTGAACCTTCTGCAATCTTTGCTTGCTCTAGGTTCACGACATCCATAATGACGCCGCCTTTGAGCATCATTGGCAGAGCTCTTTTGATAAGCTCTGATGAGAGGATTGGTGTTTGCTTCTTTGGTGCTGTCTTTGTCTGCTTTGCCATTTATAGTAGATGTTTTTATGTGAAACTCACAGAAAAAAACAGCGTTAGAATGATATAAATAACATCATATATTTCAATCCTCACTATCATTTGTAATTATAATGGATATTATGCACGCTCGCGTCGTATCGGCGCTTGTCAGAGAGGGAACAATGCTTGGTGCTGCCGAACGTCTTGGGGTAACACAGCCGGCTATTAGCGCGGCACTCGGTACATTCGAGAAAGAACTTGGATTTACACTCTTCTATCGAACCCGCCGTGGTCTTACGCTAACCGATCACGGGGTAAACCTCCTACCTAAAATACAGAAACTTCTTGAAATAACAGGGGAAGTAAAGGACTATGGAAAAAATCTCTCTGCTAGTGAAGGGGTCATCCGCGTTGCGGGGCGGCAAGGTTTTATGCAGAATGTTTTTCCAAATCTTCTCTCTCGACTTAAAGAACGGATGCCCGGTATTTCCATCGAGGTAGCTCATACGGCTGAGCAGGATACTGTCGTTGATGAATTGCAAAATGGACGAGTTGATCTTGCTTTTGCCGCATCGCCAAAGATCAAATCAATAACATCCGAAGTCTTCTTTCGCGACCCTGTGCTTATTGCTGTTGGTGAAGGACATCCTATACTAAAAAAGAAAAGCATTACTCCAAAAGATATTTCAGAACTTACGTTTTGCATACCCCTCGGAAGCGATCGTCTTCGTACGCCGATGAATAATTTTTTACGGAAGCTTCCGAAGAAGCCGAAGATCATCCTTCAGACCAATGATTATACGCTTATGCGTAATCTTATCGTCAGGGAAGGCGTTGCTGGTTTTGTGTACTCGCACATGTTCGCAAGTGATAATGGCAGGAGTGGATTAACACCTCTTCCGCTTAAAGACCTTAATCTGACTAGAGACCTGACAATTCTCCATCGTAGAGATGATCTCATGCCGCACGTACGTACTGCACGCCAGATATTTATAGAGGAAGCAAAAATAATACTTGAAGAGACCGCGAAGAAGTATAGGTAATTACTCTGTTTCTTCAATGAACTCCATATCATCATCGATGTCGTCCTCAATGCTGTCTATTATTTTTACTGCTTGTTCGGAATGTTCGGGACTGACAAAGATTTTGAATTCCGAAACCATAGCTGGGTTCAAACTCATCATCCCCGTTGGATCACGATTCAATATGACAGATGGTATGTCATGTTCGAGAAGACGTTGTTTGACTATTTCGGATTCGATTTCGGAAGTAGCAGTCGCCACTAAAGTAAGATCATTCATAATTTGTAAGATGTTTTTTGTTAATCGCCGCCGCCGACTTCCATGTCGTCATCAAGATCATCTTCAGTGTTGGTAACAAGCCACGTTGCTTTTTCAAGGTCATCGGGAAGAACATATATTTTGATACCGCTTGCATAGTCAAGCATCGGGAGAGTATTATCAGGATCGTTCGATTGCACAAAGCATTCTATCCCTGCATCGTTGAGTTTTGCTTTAATGATCTCCATATCAAATTCAGCTGATACGGTAGTCAGTAGTATGAGGTTTTCCATTGTGTATTCCTTTCGCGCTAA
>JAYUZC010000393.1:0-19865 GCA_043752045.1 Bacteroidota bacterium
ATCCGGTACTCCACCTTCCGGTTATACATATGGAGCAGAGTTTTCAGATTCTGCATCGCTTACTCAGAAGCAGTATGATTTTGATCTTGCCGGTTCACATGGTACTGCCTGTGCCGGTATTGCCGCGGGGTCGGGAATTGGCAGCAAAAATGCGCCGAAGGGAATTGGTATTGCATCTGAATCTGAATTGGTGTTGGTAAGCTCTCCGCTAACATATCTTGATTGGAGAGAAGTGAACATGACAAGCATTATCGATGGTCTCAACTATATATATACGTATGCCGAGTCTGTCGGCAAACCCGCTGTTGTCAATATCAGCATGGGTTCAATAGTCGGGGCAAGAGACGGCGGCTCCCTGTTTGCACAGGCGTGCGATAACTTGTCGGGACCGGGTAAAATTCTGATATTCGCTGCTGGGAATAATCGCACTACAAAATCCCATATAGGAAAAAGTTTTTCAATAGCAGATACTATGTTAAGAACCTTAGTGCCCATTCAAATAATTCAGAACGGGGAAAGAAGAAATTATATTGATGCATGGGGAGATAGTCTCAAAATATTCTGCCTGCAGTTTGGTATGTACAGAAACGGAGCAGTGATAAACAATTCCGCAGTGTACTGTATGGATAATTCAACGAAAGACTTTTTTATTATCGGTTCAGATAATGACACCTGCTTTATTACACTTACAACAAAGACACAGGATTATAATACAAAACCACATGCTACAATTGATATATTCAGTAAGTCTAATGATACGTTATGTGTAAACGTTCTTGCTAATGATGGTGCAGTGCATATGTGGCAGGAGTATTTTGATGAGTCATGGTACACGTATTGGGGTAATTTTGTCGGAAACGGGTCATGGGCAATTGCCGGTGATGCAGAGTATTCAATTGGCGAAATGGGGTGTACCAAATCTGCCATAACGGTTGGCGCATATGTAAGTAGAGTAAAATGGAAAAATTTAAAAAACCAAACCTTGTATTTCCCCGATAATGCTCGGCAAGGAATACTTTCCAATTATTCAAGTAAGGGACCAACACTAGATAATAGAATGAAACCCGACATTACCGCACCAGGGGGGATGATTTACACTGCAAGCAATTCTTTTGATGCAGATTTTACTCCCACAGGGCCATTTTCTTCTTATTTAGTGTCAAAATATACTTCGCCGCACAATAGCCGTAATTATTACTATTTCGTAAATGAAGGTACTTCCTTTGCATCACCTATGGTAGCCGGTGTGGTTGCGCTTATGCTTGAAGTAAATCCGAAACTTTCACCCGACGAGATAAAAGCGATATTGTATAGAACTGCTGCTAAAGATACATTTACGACGGCAACGCCCGATTCTTCTCTTTGGGGAGCAGGCAAAATGAATGCGTACGCAGCTATCAAAGAGACCATTGCAACATCAGGAACGGTGAGTATCCCTAATAGTGAGTTAGCGATAAATGTATATCCTAATCCAAGCACAGGTGAGTTTAGTATTTCGTATGAGTCGCCCATTTCGGGTCATTTCTTTGTCGAGATAGCAAATGCTGCCGGACAAAATATCACATCCGAGGCATGGCATCTTACCCAAGGGAAGAACCAGAAGACGTTCACATTGCATGAATTCCCGAAAGGGATGTATTTTGTAAGTATCACTGGTAAAGGAGGGCATGTCGTTAAGAAAATAATTGTAAATTAAGACAGAGTTCTACGGCGACCGCTCTTCCGGTGTCACCGACCCCTGGGGCAACCAGTGGTGGATAGCAACGCACGTCGAGGACATATCACCCGAAGAAATGATGAAGCGGGCAGAAGCAGCAGGGAAGTGAGTGGGGATGATGAACTCACAAACAGAAAACAATGGAGAAGATGTTACGGAAGTAAAATGAAATCTACTGTACTTATCATTCTGCTGTTTATCGTTATCATTTCAAACGACTCATTCGCGCAACGAGTAGCCGCCGGTGGTCGCCATTCACTATCAATTTGCTCTGATAGTACCGTAGAAGCTTGGGGCTATAACGGTTATGGTCAATTAGGTAATGGGAATATTGATGAACAACATTCGGGTACGCAGGTCGCAGGGCTTTCAGGTGTAATTCAAGTAGCAGGTGGGTTATTTCATTCACTTTTTGTTAAAAGCAATGGTACCGTATGGGCTTGCGGTAGGAACACGTTAGGTCCTTTAGGCGATGGAACAAATGACAATAAAACGACCCCTGTTCAAGTTAACCGATTAATAGATATTATTCAAGCCGCTGGCGGTGGTGAACATTCGCTCTTTTTAACAAGTGACGGTACGGTTTGGGCATGCGGTAATAATTCATCAGGTCAACTTGGTGATGGGACAACAGCCAGTAAGAACACACCTGTTCATCTAAGCGGATTATCGGATATTATTCAAGTAGCAGCGGGTGCAGAGTTCTCGCTCTTCTTAAAAAACGATGGCACAGTCTCGGTTTGCGGTCATAATGGGTATGGTCAGTTTGGTAATGGGACGATTAAGTCGAGCAATGTTCCGGTGATGGTAAGTGGATTGTCAGGTATCGTCCAGTTATCGGCAGGCGAATGGCATTCGCTTTTTGTAAGAGATGATGGTGCGGTATTTTCAAGCGGAAGAAACCAGTACGGACAATTAGGCGATGGAACGACGGTTGATAAGAACACAGCATCTATAATAACAACGTTATCGGGCATCACACAAGCAGAGGCAGGTGGGATACATTCGGTCTTTCTTGGGAGTGATGGTTCTGTGCTTGCATGTGGTTTGAATAGTGGCGGAAACAATGACGGTCAGTTGGGTGATGGTACTATTATTGATAGACATAGCCCCGTCGAGGTTATTCCTTCGTGGGGAAGCGGCAGTATTATTCGTGTAGAAGCGACAAGAGAGCACTCGTTATTTTTACATTCAGATGGTTTGCTTTGGGCTGCAGGTAGAAATATTTATGGTCAGTTAGGGTATGGAATGTTTACAACTGCTAACTCACCCACACCCATACTATCAAGCACAGTTTGCAGCACACTACCCACATCGGTAACGCCAATAGAGCACACAGAAAATGAAATGCAAATTTTTCCGAACCCAAGTAGTGGGGTAGTGTATGTACGATCAGAAAAACCAATTGCGCACGTTGAAGTACTAAACATTCTCGGTGAAAAACTCTTCCCACTCCTGTACGCTCACGAGCAGTATTTTACCGAGATAAACTTATTAGACAAACCAAACGGAGTGTATTTCTTGAGAATAACGGATTCGGATAAACATATCATTACAAAAAAGATTTTGTTCGAGTGAACATCCATCCAGATGCTTAGGGATTGCCACACTCCACCCCATTCGCACGAAACGACCTCTCCCGTTGTTTTCCTCGTCTTGTAATTTCGATAGGAAACGTACTCTTTTTTATGGCGACGAAAACCAAGAACATGATGCCGGAGAAACTCAAAACCGCCTCTACCAACGGGAAATCGGCGAAATTTGCCGGTTATACACCCGTTCCTCCGACGACTGCCGAGCATCTTGAGCAGGAGTACGCATTCCCTGTGACCCCAGCTTCGCTTGAGCAAATGCCGGGCGGTGCAATGCTCGTCGGTCCGCATACTGACAGTTCGATGACCTTTGGCGGTACGTTCGCTCAGAGTGGTCAGACCAAAGAGACGCTTGCCGAGTGGTACCGCTTGATGCATTTAGGTCGCATCTGTGACGATGCCGCCGCGAACTACCTCAAGAAAGCAATGGGCTGGAGCTATCATGCCGCATGTGCGGGACATGAAGGAATCCAGACCGCGATCGGTGTCAGCTTCCGACAAAAACAAGATTATCTATTCCCGTACTACCGCGACATGATGACCTGCCTCGCGGCAGGACTTACGGTAGAAGAAATTATCCTCAACGGTCTCTCGAAAGAGACAGACATTGCAGGCGGCGGACGACACATGTCCAATCACTTTGCAAAGATGTCCGTCGGTATTCAGAACGGATCATCGCTGACGAACAACCACTCACAGCATACCGCTGGCTGCGCTCGTGCGATAAAGTATTACGGGCTTGATTCGGTTGCGATATTTTCCGCAGGTGAATCAGGTTGTTCGGAAGGATATTTTTATGAGTCGCTCAACGGCGCGACAAAAGAGATGACACCTGCTATCTTTGTTATCCAAAATAACAAGTATGGCATCTCTGTCCCTGTCTATGACCAAACAGCGAACACAAGAGTCGCTGATAATTTCCGTGGCTTCGGTAATCTGCTAATCACGTATTGCGACGGCACTGACATTCTCGATTCATACCGCGCGATGCAGGAAGCATACGAGTGGACGCGATCGGGCAAAGGCGCGGCGATGGTTCATGCCGATTGCGTAAGAATGCGTTCACACTCGAATTCTGATCGTCATACACTGTACCGCTCGCCTGAAGAAATTGCGAACGCTGCAAAGCGTGACCCTATCGTTCGTTTCCGTAATTGGCTTATCGAGCAGAAGGTACTCTCCGAAAAAGAAATCGAAGCGATACATGAAGTGAATCATGTGCACTTTGAAGAGTCAGCAAACCGCGCAGAAGCCGCTCCGGCAGCTAATGCAAGCTCGGTGATGGATTTTGTTCTTGCATCCGATGAGATCGCGCGTCCGTATCCTTTCGCATACCAATCAGACCGTATGGGTACTGACTTCACTCCGTTCACGATACCAAAAGGAAAAGAAGAAGGTATCTATCTTATTGACGGACTCAATCAAACGCTCAAAGAGGAATTCCGCCTGAACCCGAATACATTCATTTGGGGACAGGATATGGCGAACAAAGATAAAGGCGGCGTCTTCAACGTCTCGAAAGGGATGCAGCAGGAGTTCGGTATTAAGCGCGTATTCAATGCGCCGATAGCGGAAGATTTTATTGTCGGTACAGCCGATGGTTTTTGCCGCGTTGATCAGGAAAACATTTGGTGCGTTGTCGAGGGCGCGGAGTTTGCTGATTACTTTTGGCCGGCGATGGAATCCTTTATCGAACTCACGCATGAGTACTGGCGTACAAAAGGGCAGTACTGCCCCAACATTGTAATACGCTTGGCTTCCGGCGGTTACATCCAAGGCGGACTCTATCACTCACAAAATCTTGAAGCGACATTCACCTCCATCCCTGGTGTGCGTGTCGTCGTTCCGTCGTTCGCTGATGATGCGCAGGGCTTGCTTCGCACCGCAATGCGTACAAGAGGTGTAACGCTGTATCTCGAACCGAAAGCACTATACAATGCAGTCTATGCAAAAGCAGAGCCACTTGCCGAGAACGAACTCATCCCATTTGGCAAAGCACGTTTACGTAGAGCAGGTAATACCATTTCAATCATTACCTACGGCAACACAACTCATCTTTCGCTAAACGCTGCCGAAGAGTTAGCAAAAGAAGGAATCGAGTGTGACGTACTTGATCTTCGTTCACTCTATCCGCTCGATCTCGATG
The DNA here is from genome assembly GCA_043752045.1 of Bacteroidota bacterium. Taxonomy (GTDB): domain Bacteria; phylum Bacteroidota; class Ignavibacteria; order Palsa-1295; family Palsa-1295; genus DATDEW01. The sequence continues at coordinate 5,456 of JAYUZC010000393.1, forward strand.
CCATACTTGCAACAGCGCAAAAGACAGGTCGCGCACTCGTCGTTCACGAAGACAAAATAACTGGTGGTTTTGGCGGTGAGGTAAGCTCGCTTATCACAGAGAAAGCATTTACATATCTCGATGCGCCTGTAATGCGCGTTGGCTCTATCTTCACGCCCGTCGGCTTTGCAAAGAGTTACGAAGACGCAACCCTCCCCAGCGCAGCAAAAATAGCCGAAGCAGCAAGAAAGTTAGCGGCTTGGTAACGATAGACTCCACTAATCACTTTTCTTATAAGCTTTCTCATACTTGCGGTACTTTATAGTCCAACGTGGGATGTATCGTTATTGCCAAATGGTACATCATCAGGTGAGATGCTGGTTGTTTTGGTAGTGAAGTAATATTTTGGCAACACAAGGGCACACTGCCATGAGTGTATATGGTGGTCATATAGCTGTATTTCATTCAAGAATATGTTCCATATGTGTCGGGATCATACTTAAAAACGGGAGTTTACAATTGGAAGAAGAATAGCCAAGTAAAAAAATCTGTGACCAGAGCATATTCTCCCTTGTTATACTTCGCACTTCATGCCAAAGGGACGACAATATCTCGATTCGATTGACCAATCCACCGAGCGGATACGCCGCTCGAATGCTGACCGCGTCCGCAAGAAAGATATCCGTCACCGAGAGCGAATCGAAAAAGAGCCGAAGAAAACTGACGGGTCGCTGCTTCGCGCCAGAGTCATTGGTTCAGAGAGCGCCTACTACCATTTGATGACTCCCGAAGGCGAAGGGTACAAGGCGAAGACCATCAAGAGTACCACTTCGGAGAATCAGAACTCAACGCTCGTCGCTGTCGGTGATGAGGTCGGTATCGAACTTGGTATTGAGGGCGGTGATAATATCATTCGTACGGTCTATGGACGCCGAACAAAATTATCCCGCAAGGCACATAAACGAAAAGATGTTTTCGAGCAGGTCATCGCCGCGAATGTAGATCGGCTGCTTATCATTTCAAGCTCGATCGAGCCACAATTTTTATCATCGGTCATTGATAGATATATCGTCGCAGGTCTTGAAGGCGATCTTGAAATAGTTATCGTTGTCAATAAAGCGGACCTATTAGTACTTGACCCACGGCGCGAATTTATTCTTGATGCACTTGACCATTACGGCTCACTTGGGTACGGATCGTTTCTCACTTCAAGTGAAAGCGGCGAAGGTATTGACACATTGCGTGATTCACTCGAAGGCAAAGTTAGCGTACTTGCAGGCCGCTCCGGAGTAGGGAAATCTTCGATAGTCAACAAACTGATGGGTGATGAATCTGCGAAGATAGGAGTACTGACCCGCAAAGAACGGCGCGGCGCACATACGACGACGAACTCGGTGATGGTACCGCTTGCCGGATCAGTGAATGCTTTCATTATTGATACACCCGGTGTCAGAGAATTTTTCAATCATGAACTCGATGCCGATAATCTAAAATTTCATTACGCCGAGTTCGCTCCGTATCAGTATGAGTGTGATATGACAAATTGTACTCATACCCATGAACCCGGCTGTGCCGTCTATGCAGCGGTTGAAGAAGAGAAGATACCGGCATGGCGGCATAATAGTTACTTGATGATCTACGAAGAAGCAGTTGCGGAACGGAAGAAACGCGATAGCGGTATGTAAATGACACAAATTTTACTTTACTAATTTCTTATGAAAAAAACACTTGCATTATTTATTGTTCTTGGACTTATCAGCTGCTCAAAGAAAGAAGAAGAAGCACAGATACAGCCAACACCTGAACCGGCTACGGCAGCAGCCCCAGCACCACCACCGGTAGAGCCGATAAAGAGCGGCGACACTACCATCAATCCTTCGGGCTTGAAATACATTGATGCCAAAGTAGGCAAAGGCGCTTCACCAAAGGCAGGGCAAACCGTTTCGGTAATGTACACAGGGAAGCTTGTTGACGGTACTCCGTTTGATTCGAATCAGGATCCGAAGTTCGGACATCCGGAGCCGTTGAAGTTTCCGGTCGGCGCAGGCAGAGTTATTCAGGGTTGGGATGAAGGTTTTCTGACGATGAAAGTCGGCGGTAAGCGCAAACTCATCATCCCACCACACCTTGCTTACGGCTCACAGCCGCCTCCGGGAAGCAATATCCCCGTTGACGCATGGCTTATTTTTGATGTAGAGCTTATCGGCGTACAGTAAGCTTGTTTTTATTGCGAGGTCGTCTCGAGGCGACCTCGCAATTCCATCCCAATCCTTAAAATCACAATAATCCTAGTAATCCCAGTTTTTCCTTGAACCCAGTAACGTATTTCATAGTTATATTTGTGGGGGAATGTCCCATAAAGTGGGGTATATCTATTATTTCTCTTAACCGGGCTTTTGGGGTATGCGAAAAGAAATCGATCTTGGTGGTAGTACGCAAGTGAATGCTCGAAGTGGGGCATCTCGCTCGCGGCGTTTGGACGACTTAGATAGTCCAAACGGCTACGCCGTACCCGAAGAATTTGATGACGAGTATTTTAACGTCCCCGAACCGAACGGCTCACGTCGAATTTCTATTCCACCTGTAGAACGAACTGAAGCCGCACCACGACGTACACGCAACGCACGTCAGATGCCCAAGCGCCTATCCGAAGAACTCTCCGAACAAGTTGAAGCTGATGCTTTTGAAGAAGAAGAGATAGATGAGCAGGCGAAGAAACCCCGCGCCCGCCGACGCTACACAAAGCAAGAAGCCGGCGAACAGATACCCTTAGAGTTAAAAGCGAAAGCAAAGAAGCCCGATACATCAGTCAAGCAGCGACAGACACTCGGGGTACTGCTTATCATGTGTGCGATACTCATCACGTTATCAGTGATAAGTTATTCACCGCTCGACGCTCCGCAAGCCGAGACAAACATGGGCGATCTTCCGGCAGTCTTTACACGAAGTGACCCTGTCGTTAATGCTCATGCTGATACTGTTCAGAACTGGTTAGGGCTTATCGGCTCGATGATGGCGGATTTCTTTATCAATAAGACCATCGGGTATGCAGCGATAATCTTCCCATTGCTTCTTGGCGCATGGTCATTAGCATTTTTTAGATTCACAACTCGTCAGCGTCGTAAGCTTACGATAGCAACATCGTTTATTCTCGTCTCTGCGGTTCTCTTCTCGGCTACGATTGGTACGATGCAGCTTATCAATGCATTTCCCGAGATCCCGAGAGAGTGGGCAGGAGCAGTTGGGCAGTTCTTGGGTCAGTCGTTTACGCGGCTTATCGGCTCCATCGGTTCGCTTATCATCTTTGCAACAAGTTTTATTGTGATGCTTGTCTTCTCTGTTGATCTTGATGTCGAGCGAACCTTCATGCGCGGCAAAGAGATGTGGGAGAAGATGCTCGGTCTTGTCCGAATGAAACTTGCAGAGTTCTGGGATAAACGAGAAGCCAAGCGAGCACTTAAAGCGGAGCAAGTAGTTATAGAAGAAGTTGAAGAACCGAGAGAAGAAGTCATCTCAACAAAAGAGAAAAGAACTTTTTTTGGAAAGAAAACGGAAGAAGTAGTTGCGGCAGCGGCTAATACTTCTACAATACCGGAAGTTACTTTCGCCCAACCTGCTTTGCAAAAGACAGAAGAACCTCTTGCCCCGTCAGTGTCGCCGAGTGATGAGATGAACCCTGCTCGCGATATCATTTCTATTCGCCGTGATTCATCTGCACCGAAACCCGATGACAAAGCACCCTTCTTAAAAGTCCGCCCGGCTCCGAAGAGCGTTGATACGAAAACTGTACTTAATCGTCTTTCTAAGACGGAAGGTGAAATGCTCGGCAATGGCAATGCTGCACGTCTGGCAAAGCTCTCTGCGGGTGCAACGGGTATTCCATCGGCACCGCGCTCGGTTCGTATTCTTCCGACTGACCTTGAAGAAGAGAAGATAACTCCGAAGCCGATAGAGATACCACAGGTGATCGAAGCTATTGAAACTGCTCCTGTTATTCCGATAGAGAGTAAGATAACACCTCTGGTAGTAGAAGAGGAAGATATTCCTATCGTTACTATTGGTGATGAGAAAGTATTGAGCAATGAAGTTCTTCCGCATTCTGCTGACGAAAATTACAGAGATATAGTTGTCGAGCATCAGACCGCAAGTAAAGAGATAGCAAAAGAGATTCGCAAAGACCGCGACATTTCTTCGCCAACTCTCTTTCCCGACGAGCGCTCTTTTTTGCCCGAGAATCCCTACAACGAAGTGCTTAAGAATTATCATCCGCCCTCACTTGAGATACTTACTCCACCACGACCCGAAGATGAAGTTGAAGCCGATAACGAAGAGCTTACCGCGAAGGGTCGTTTACTTCGCGATAAGCTTGCAACATTTGGTGTAGAGATAGAGAACATCACCGTCACTCCCGGTCCTGTCGTGACGCTCTATGAATTCACTCCTGCCGAAGGTGTGAAGGTTTCTGCTGTGGGTAATCTGACCGATGATATTGCTCTTGCGATGAAAGCCAGAGGCATCCGTATCATCGCGCCGATGCCTGGTCGCGGGACTATTGGTATCGAGATACCGAACGACAATCCGAAGATGGTGACGATGCGTTCACTGATGCAGAATCCTGTCTTCACAAATTCGAAGATGAACTTGCCTGTTGCGCTTGGCAAGACGATATCGGGGGATGTTTATGTTGATGATCTCTCGAAGATGCCGCATTTGCTTATTGCAGGTGCGACGGGTTCCGGTAAATCAGTTGGTGTCAATGGCATCATCACGTCGCTTCTTTATGCAAAGAGCCCACGTGATGTGAAGTTCGTTATTGTTGACCCGAAAAAGATCGAGCTATCGCTTTATAAAGCACTTCGTAGTCACTTCTTAATCGTATCACCTGAAGCAGGTGAAGATATTATCACGACGCCGCAATTTGCAGTGCTTGCACTCAAGGCACTTGAAGTTGAGATGGAGCGTCGCTATGACCGCCTCGCAAAAGCGGCTGTTCGTTCACTTGCTGATTATAATACAAAAGTAGCGCAAGGCAAACTTCGCTCGACAAGTGAAGAGCAGCATTACCATCTTCCATATATCGTTGTCATCATTGATGAGCTTGCCGATTTAATGATAACGGCAGCACGCGAAATCGAAGAACCGATATGCCGCCTTGCACAAATGGCTCGCGCCGTTGGCATACACCTTATCCTCGCTACACAGCGACCATCAGTTGATGTTATCACCGGTGTTATCAAGGCGAACTTCCCGGCGCGTATTGCATATCAGGTAGCGACGAAAGTTGATTCGCGTACCATTCTTGATACGATGGGCGCAGAACAGCTACTTGGTAATGGTGATATGTTGTATTTGCCAAGCGGCACACCGAAGCCGATTCGTTTGCAAGCACCGTACATTTCTACTGATGAAGTAGAAGCAGTTGTAGAAGCAATATCTTCACAGCAAGGACAAGGGTTAAGTTATTCGCGTCCCTGGACTCTGCCATCGCTCAAACAAAAGGGCGGCACTGGTGGAGCAGGTGATGACGGCGAGCGCGATGAGCTATTCGATGAAGCAGCATGGACGGTCTTCCGCCACCAGCAGGCATCAACTTCAATGCTTCAGCGCAGATTAAAAATTGGTTACTCCCGCGCAGCGCGTATCGTGGATGAACTCGAGCGTTATGGCATCGTCGGCTCCGGCGATGGCTCCAAAGGCAGAGAGGTCCTCATCGAGCAAGAATCCGAAATGGAACTCGTGATGCGGAATTTGTAAGGAAAAATTTGGTACTACCCCTCGACACTCACTATACCTCTTCTTTTTCTGATGGCGCTGCCTTCGAGGGTTAAGTCTTTTATGTGTGAGCCATCAAGTGTAAAATTTACATAGACGAATTCGCCGCTTTGAACGTTTAGGCGGATGGGTAATGTCTCGATTCGTTGTAAGCCAAACGCTACGATTGCTGAACTCATACAGCCCGTGCCGCAGGCGGCTGTTTCACCCTCGACGCCTCGCTCAAAGGTTCGGATGCGAAGATATTTTCCCTCGGCATCTTCTACTACTTGTATGAAATTCGCATTTGCGCCGAGCGGATTGAAGTCCTCATGATTTCGCACTGCAGAACCGTACTTAGTAATATCAAAATCTTCAATCGTATTGCCGCGAAGCTGTTCAATCTCATCAATGAAGATAACGGCATGCTGCGAACCGAGATCAACATAGTGACAATTTATCAACTCGCCACCAATCGAAAGTTTGAACTTCAACTTAATATGTTTCGGGTCGCGGTAATGAACGCGGACTCTGTTCTCGCCCGTACCTTCTGCAGATACGACTTCGCTTAATACCTCAAATGATGTGTTACGGTCTTGTATGATACCCATATCAAATGCTGCCTGCACAGCGCATCTTGCACCATTGCCGCAGAGCGCACCAAAGGAGCCGTCAGGATTGTAGAAGTTCATCATAAACGGCGCTTTTGCAGAACGAGCGAGGACTATCATTCCGTCCGAGCCGATAGGACCTCTGCGGTTTGAAACGGTTTGCGCTAAAGCATTGAGTTTTACTTTTCCGAAGATAAGCGGCTCGTTGAATGCGTCAATAATAACGAATTCGTTGCCCGCGCCGGAGTATAATGAGATAGGGATATCGGTCATAGAGCCATTCTAACACAGATGTTGTACTAACTGTTTACAGACACTCTTTTAATCAGTGACCGTAATGTTCAGGTACATTTTCGCTAGATTTACAGCAAACTCGGAGTAAAGAGCTGCACCGCCGTAGTGCACTTAGCGCAAGGAAAAAACCTTCTTTATGCCTATCCCCTAGGTATAATTACCTGCCCCCTAAATTCTCTTCTTAGTCTTAGTTGACTCCACCTGCTTTTATTTTATTTAGATCGTCGCGGATACGGGCAGCTTTTTCGTAGTCTTCGTTCTTTATTGCGGCATCAAGATCAACCTGCATCTGCTCTAACTTAGTGAACTTGCGTGCTGGCTTTTTGGGTTCTTTCGGGATACCGAGATCGTCTTCCTCATCTACTTCCTCTCCGCTTTCGATGCCGATAGTATCATCATCTTCGGGCACAAAGCTTGCTTCTTTCATCACAGGTTCGGAGACATAGATAGGCGCTGCGTAACGCACTGCAATTGCAATTGCATCGCTTGGGCGTGAGTCAATTTCTTGCCCGTCGGAGAGTAACAACGTAGCGAAGAATATACCGTCTTTGAGTTCAGCGATGTTCGCTTCAGTAATGCTGACGTTCTGTGAGTGAAGTACGTTTTTTAGAAGGTCATGCGTAAGCGGACGCGGCGGAGCAATACCTTCCATCTCAAGGGCGATTGCCTGTGCTTCAAATCCGCCGATGATAATAGGAATGCGACGGGTGCCGTCAGTCTCCTTGAGGACAAGGGCATACGCACCGTTCGAAGCGGGGCTTGTCGAAATGCCGAGGATCTCTACTTGTACCTTATCCATCTTTATTTGGTAGTTGTCAGTCTTTAGTCGTTAGAGAAGACTAATGACCTTTTACTTTTTTTACTTCTTCTGTCATTGCCGGGAGTATTTCAAATGCGTCGCCCACGATACCGTAATCTGCTACCGCGAAGATCGGAGCGTTCGCATCCTTATTAATAGCAACAATTGTTTTCGAGCTTGACATTCCCGCAAGATGCTGAATTGCCCCACTCACACCTACTGCAACATAGAGAGTAGGTGAAACGGTTTTGCCCGTCTGACCGACTTGTTCCGAATGCGGACGCCAACCGGCATCAACAACAGCGCGAGATGCACCCGTTGCCGCATGCAGCGCAGATGCAAGATTTTCTATTAGCCCCCAATTTTCCGGTCCTTTCATTCCGCGACCGCCGGAGACGATGATATCTGCTTCTGCGACATCGATCTTGCCTTGGGAAAGCGTAAGCTCTTTGGTGCGGTCTGCAAAGTCAGCATCGCTCAAATTGAGTGCAACATTTTCAATGACAGCATCAGCGGACGGCTCTTTCGGAGCTTTCCAGAGATTCGGTCGTGTTGAAAATACTTTTACGGCCGTCGTTACTTCAACTTGAACGTTCGCCTTACCTGCATAGACTGGGTGCGTTGCGGCGATCTTATCGCCAACTGTAGAAAATAATGTTACATCAGGTACATACCCTGCTTCAAGGCGGACTGCAACTCGCGGAGCCAAATCTTTGCCGCGACCTGTAGCAGGGACAATGACTATGTTAGCACCGCATTGCTTTGCAACTTCTGCAACTGCTTTTGCTGCTGCCTTCGATGAATAATTGGCAAAGTTTGCATTCTCGACGACATAGACTTTCGATGCGCCCGATGTTTTTACAGCATCAGAAAGAATACCGGCAGCGTTACTAGTTACAATGACGGCTGTTATGTTATGCGCACCGATATTTCGCGCTGCTTCGATAGCTTCGAAGGAAGGTTTGCGAACTTGTCCGTTACGCTCTTCAAAATAGACTAAGATATTCATCAATTCGTAATTCCTAATTTCTAATTCGTAATTATATTACTTTCGCTTCTTCATGAAGGAGCTTTACTAATTCTGCTGCTGCACCTGCGGCGTTGCCGTCTGCTTGGATCATTTTGTTCGCGCGTTTCTTTTCGGGCTTATCCATCTTAATGACAACAGTTCGTTCTGCCATAGCAGTACCTGTTAATTCTTCAATAGGTTTCGACTTTGCCTTCATGATGTTCGGTAGCGACGGGTAGCGCGGTTCGTTGAGTCCCTTCTGCGCTGCAATGAGGCAGGGCATCGTAAGCTCGATCGTTTCTTTACCGCCCTCAACTTCTTTTTCTGCTATTGCCTTGCCACTCTCTATCGTAAGACCGACGACGACCGTTGCGCATGGAATATCGAGAAGCTCGGAGAGCATAGGCGCAACGCCCATGCCGTCAAAATCAATTGATTGTTTGCCGAGCAAAATAATATCAGCACTCTGCGGCTTTATCGCATCTGCGAGCATCGAAGCGACGGAGAACGTATCGGACTTATCACCCTTCACAAGTATTCCCTTGTCAGAACCCATTGCAAGTGCTTGACGGATCGCTTCTTTCGAAGCATCAGTGCCGACAGAAACAACAATCACTTCGCCGCCGTTTTTTTCTTTGAGCTTGAGCGCTTCTTCGACTGCGAACTCATCGTATGGATTCAAAATAAACTTTACGCCAGCCGGATCAATATTTTTGCCGTCACCTGCGACGTTTATTTTCGTCGTGGTATCAGGGACGTGGCTAACACAAACAATAATTTTCATGTATAAAAATAACTATAATAAATGGGGGAGCAAAACACTCGATAGATACCCAAAATTTCACGAATCTCGTTTGTATTGGGGAAAGTAGGATATTCATTTGGAGAACATCTTCGCAGTAAAAGTTTATCAAGAAAATCTGTAACAAAATCTGATAAATATGCAAACCCAAGGAGTGCATTTGACAAGCTGTTCTGGGCAGCGTAAACCTACACTGCTTATGTTATGCCGTTCGCAGGATTGTCCACAGCCAGGATTCAATAAAATAAGCCATCTCAAGGGTGCAAAAATATTATCAACAGGCGGGTTGATAACTATGTGGATTAATCATAGTTTTACACGGGAAAAAGTCCCGTAATGTGAATAATTGTGGTAGAATTATCTCGAAAGTGCTATTTCTGTTGGTTTTCACGGGTTTCCACATAATTTCTGTAGAAACAACTAAAAGAGAAACTGTGCCAATATTGCCGATAAATACTAAGATAATGTTTGATAAGTAGTGGACAAGTGACAAAAATAGTACTTTTTTTTAGGTATTCCACAATCGTTCAATCCGGTTCGCCATCTTCATCTTCATCAACCGGGAACCCGCGCATTTGGCGGACTATCCTCCCCGCGCGGCGTGAGATGAACCCCGTCGGGCGGGAGGCACTCCAGCGTTGGGGGTTGATAAGCACAGCTGCAAGTTGGGCTGATTCTTGCGCAGAGAGCTTCGCCGCAGACTTCCTGAAATGGTATTGTGCGCCTTCTTCTACGCCATAGACAGCAGGAGCAAGCTCGACGATGTTGCCGTACATCTCAAGTATCCGCTCCTTGCTCCAGAAGAACTCGATGAGAATGGTATAGTAAGCTTCAACTCCTTTGCGGATAAAGCTTCGTAGTGGCAGTAAGAAGAGATTTTTCGCAACCTGCTGGCTTATGGTGCTTGCGCCGCGCATGGGTTTGTTCGGTCTGCGTTTGTGGGCGCGTTGGGCGTTATCGATCTCTTTCCAGTCAAATCCGTTATGTTCAAAGAATCGCTGATCTTCGGCGGCGATACATGCTTTATAAAATGACGGGGCTACTTCATCTATATCGGCATTCGAGTGCGACCATGTGACTCGTTCACCTGCGAAAAGACGTTCGCCGCTTTGCCACAGCATCATCGTCGTGAATGGAGGATCTATCCACTTCAAGATAATCACCTGAACGACAGGGAAGAGGAGACAAAAGACAACAGCTTTCCATAAAAAAGAAAGTATCTTTTGTGTGCGTGAGCGGGGCGGTATTTGTTCGGTTGGTGTGTTATCCATCCTTAGTGAAAAGAACAAAGCTGTCAGTACCACAAAATTACGTCAGTAATCTCGAACGATTGCTCGGACTTGAACTTTCCCATGAAGCACTTATTTCGAAGAAAGGTCGGAAAGCTCTCGAACCTCTTGTAAAAGGCGTCTCCGCGCTTTCAGCCGGTCTGACAAAAACCAAGAATGAACTCATCGAACGAAAGTATCTGCGTACTGATGATATCCGCGATGCATATCTTCTCTACTTCACAACGACGAACTTCCTGAAAGTCATTCAACCAATTAGTGAGTGGCTGCCGTACTTCAAAGGTGATACAGTCCGCATTCTCGATCTCGGCTGTGGCACAGGCGCAGCAACATGGGGACTACTTCATTACCTATCGACGAATGAACACTCTATCAAGAAAGTAGAGATTGTGTTTGCCGATTACATCAAAGAGAATCTTGACATCTGCAAAAAGCTTTTTACGTTGCAACTGGTAGAGATTGAGATTCATGCTGACTACCATCAGATAGATATCAAAGATGATAGAGTCGTTAAGAAAGTGTTCGGTGAACCGAAGTTCAATCTTATCATCATGATGAATACGCTCAACGAACTTCCCGAAGAAGGGGATGATGAGCGCATCAATACATTTACCTCACTGCTTGCTGATGATGGCGCACTCCTTATTATCGAGCCCGCTTCAAAGGGCGAGTCGCGCCGATTGCTTAGCTTCCGTGATACAGCGGTATGGAAAAAGATGACTGTCTATTCTCCGTGTACGCATCAGATGAACTGCCCCGCTCTCATCAAAGCTGATGATTGGTGCTTTAATGAAGTCGAGTGGGAGCGTCCCGAGTTTATCCGTTACATTGACGACGAGGTCGGTAATGTCCGTCTTTCACTGAAATATACATATATCTTCCTGACAAAGAACGACGCAACGCTTCATGGGAATTTGGGACTGTCCGACGCATCGCGAATCGTAAGCGACGTTTTTGCCGAAAAAGGGCGCACCAGAGCCATGATTTGTGACGCTAACGGCAGGGGAGAGCATACCCTCAATAAACGTGATAAGTCATTGAATAATAAAGTATTTATTGACAGCCAACGGTTTGATCTTCTTACTCTCCAAAACATCGAAAAACGGGAGCACGACACCCGTATTCTCGAATCATCCATCGTATCCATCGTGCTCCCGATAATGGGAGCATAATCCACAATTACCGATTATTTTCATTTTTTTACGAAAATAATTTGGTTTTCGCTAATTTTGTTGTATATTTGTAGTGTAAACTATGTGCACCAATCGGTGCTCCGTAAATGGGAGCACGATTTTATCGGGGCAGTCGATTCGGAGCACGTGGATTTTTTTTCACCAAACCCCCTTTGGAGAATACAACATGGTAGCAACATTAGACAGACTTCTTGCGCTTGCCCGCAAGCTTCACGATGCCGAAGTTCGTTCGGAATCAGAGCCGATCTACGTATCGCTCGATCTTAACGAAGTTCGCTTACTCACGCGGCTTGCAAACGATTATGTAGAGCAGGGTGAAACCGCACTCTACGAGCGAGAAGGAAGCGTTTTCGCATAACGTTTTGTAAGGGCTTTTCTCTTGCTAACGAAGCAGCCGTGAAATATCGGCTGCTCTTTCCACTATCTTTGCTATTCTTTCCAACCCTTTCACATCTTCTTCCGAGAATCGGTTAAGGATGGGGCTATCTATATCTAAGACACCGAGGAGGTTGCCGTCGGTACCAGTTAATGGTATGACGATCTCCGAGCGGCTGTCGCCGTCGCAGGCTATATGACCGGGGAATGCCTCGACGTCGGGGACGACGATGGTTCGTTTCTGAATTGCCGATGTGCCGCAGACTCCGCTTCCGATGGCGATAGTGGTGCAGGCAGGTTTCCCGCCGAAAGGTCCTAAGATGAGCTGCTTACCATCATAAAGATAGAAGCCAGCCCAGTTAATGTCCTCTAAGACGCTAAAAATAAACGCCGCAGCATTCGAAAGCGTCGTGATGGCAGGTTCTTCGGAGGATAGGAGGTTGCCGAGATCGCGGTTCAATGTGTCCCAATACGCTTCACCTGTAAATGCCGAATAGTCTGTTGCTTGCCACATATAATCTAAGAGTTTTGATAATTTTTCCTACTTTAGTGTAACTTAGGATTTTTGAAAGTGTTCTATTTTAACAGTAGTGTTTGCTTCTTTGTCTCTTTGTGTTTTTCGTATTACAAAATTGAGGAGTGTCTCTAATGGATAGAAGAGCGTTTCTTTCGTCTCTGCTTCCGCCGCCGGATTTACATGCCGGCAGCAACCGCCAATCACAGCGAATCCTTGCAACAGGACTTGAACCGTATGTCCCTTCGGTAGCAGCACCGTGGGATGAAGTCCGCGCCGGACATCTCCTACGCCGCACAACATTTTTACCCACATGGCAAGACCTTGATACGGTCGCGAAGATGACTCCGAGCGATGCAGTTGATCTGCTGCTCAATACGCCAAGCAATCCCGCGCCGCCGTCAATGGCAGACCATACAACAGAAAGTCTTGGCGGGCTTGACATTGTCGAACAGAATAGAGTTCGTGGCGAGTGGCGCTCCGATGCAACAAAGCTTCGGACATGGTTTGTCAATCTGCAGATAGCCAACGGTATTTCAATTGCCGAAAAGATGGCATTCTTCTGGAGCGGACATTTTACCAGTGAGTTCGAAAACGATCTTGATTTCGTTTTAGCGCCACTTCTTTATCGGCAGAACAACTTGTTCCGTTACGGCGGACTTCTGAACTTCAAAGACCTTGTCTTTAATGTTACCCTTGACGGCGCAATGCTCGTCTATCTCGGGGGCGACCAAAACAATGTCGGCAAACCGAATGAGAATTATGCCCGCGAACTGCTTGAGCTTTACACGATGGGCATCGGCAACTATACCGAAGGCGACATCAAAGAAGCAGCGAGAGTCTTGACCGGCTGGCGAGTTGCACAGTTCCATGACCTGCCGACACCGAACGGAATCTTCAATACGTACTTCGACCCTGCAAAGCATGATGTGAATGCAAAGCAGTTCTTCGGGACGACGATCCCTGCCCGCAACACGGCGACGAACACAGAGTTTCTTGTGAAGAAGGAAGAGGCGAGAGAACTGATTGACATCCTTTTCCAATACAGAGGCATTGAAACCGCTCGGTTCGTCTGCCGCAAGTTCTACCGATTCTTTGTCTATAGCAATCCATCGAAGAGCGACGATGCTGTCATCGAAGCAATGGCACAATTATTCCTCACGAGTAATTTTGACATTAAGCCGGTGATGTCAGCACTTTTAAAGAGCGCACACTTCTTTGATAATCAGAATATCGGAGCGCAGATCAAGACACCTGCGGAGTTCATGATAGGTATGGGCAGACAGTTCAGCTATACAACGAACATACCCGGTGGGATGCAGAATATCGATCAGATACTTTTTGATCCACCGAATGTAAGTGGCTGGACGGGTTGGCATGATTGGATAACGACGAATAATTTCCCGGTACGTTCATCGCTCTCAACTGCGGCAGTTGCAGCGATGGATAATACAAAGCTCATCGCATTCATCAAACAATTTCCAAATTACGATGATGTAGATAAGTTAGTCCTGCACCTTGGTGCATTGCTTTTGCCGAGACCGTTATCACCGGCTCGCAAAACAGCATTCACTAATATACTGATTAATAATGGTCCGGGTGCTTATGTCTGGCAGCAGGCAATAAACAACAGTCCGAACGACGCGACAGGGTATATGAAGAACCTGCTTAGCGCGATCACGACGCTTCCTGATTTTCAACTTTGTTAAGAGTGAAGGAGAACGACAATGAAAAGACGTACATTTCTTAAATCCGCACTCTCTACTGCCGCCGCCGCACCATTCTTACTTGATG
>JAYUZC010000394.1:0-3435 GCA_043752045.1 Bacteroidota bacterium
TATTGGTTTACCTATTTTGGTTGAGTGGATTTTTGATGTTTGGTTTGTATCGTCAGTGGTATGTCCGACCGATCTTTGATGAGATAGTAACTATCTTAAAAACTCTCGGTATTGGGACACTCATTTTTATTCTTTTTGTACTATGGGGACCAACCGCAGGTGCTGAAGATGCACCGATCAGAAATGACCCAAGAGTAATAGGACTGTTATATTTTGGACTTCTTGCTGCGCTTATTATATCCTTACGTATTGTCGTTCGCTTTTCACAACGACGACTGCTTGAATCAGGCATAGGAAGAAGGACGTCAATTATTCTCGGGGATTATAAGAAAGCGACAGAGCTCGCGCGCCGTGTTGCACAGTATCCACGTCTTGGTTACGATGTTGTAGGGTACATATCATCGAATGGGTCTGATACAACTGCTCTTCATGTTGGCACAAAAAATATTGAGCGACTTGGTGAGTTAAAAGATCTTGAGTCAGTTATTGATGAGTATAAAATACGAGAGGTGCTCATTACACTTGATTCAGGTGAGCATGACAAACTTCTTGATGTAATTGGGCGTGCGGCAAAATCAAATACGGGTCTAAAGATAGTGCCTGATCTCTATGACATAATCTCGGGGCAGGCACGTACACGAGAGATATACGGGTTTCCGCTGATAGATATCAATCCAGAGCTTCAACGTCCGTGGGAAGAATCTGTTAAGAGAATACTTGATGTTACCGTCAGTGCAAGTGTACTTATTCTTGGCTCGCCAGTATGGCTATTAACTGCGTTGGCAGTGAAACTTACTTCTAAAGGCGGGGTAATATATTCCCAAGAACGTGTAGGTCGTAATGGTGAGATATTCCATATTTATAAGTTTCGCTCAATGCGTATTAATGCAGAGACATCAGGACCAGTATGGGCTGCAAAGAATGACCCACGAGTAACACCAATAGGAAAATTCTTGCGCAAATCGCATCTCGATGAAGTACCACAATTTTGGTGTGTACTAAAAGGTGATATGTCTTTGGTCGGACCGCGTCCGGAACGTCAGTTCTTCATTGACCAACTCGTTAAAGATATTCCGTACTATACTCGTCGCCTAAAAGTGCGTCCTGGTATTACCGGCTTGTACCAAGCAATGGTAGATAAATACGATGAGTCTGTAGATGATGTGAAAGAGCGTGTTCGTTACGATCTGATGTATATTGAGTCAATGTCATTTCGATTAGATATTAAAATACTTTTCCGTACGGCATATATGATGCTAAAAGGTAAAGGACAAGCATAATAAAAAGAAAGAAGAAGTTGAGCACTACACAAACACGTTCGATAGCTATGGTCGATGTCCTCGGACAGTATAAACGCTATCAGCTGGAGATAGATGACGCGATACTCGCTGTCGTCAGGAGCGGAGCGTATATCAATGGTCCGGCTGTGAAGAAGTTTGAAGCTGATATAGCCGCATATCTCGGCGTGAAGCACGCTATCGGCTGCGCATCAGGTACAGATGCATTGCAAATAGCGATGATGGCACTTGGTATTGGTGCAGGTGACGAAGTTGTCACTACACCGTTCACATTCGCTGCAACAACAGAGACGATTGCGCTTCTGGGCGCAGTACCTGTCTATGTTGATATTGAACCCGATACGTTCAACATTGACGTAACGAAGATTGCGGCGGCTATTACACCAAAGACGAAGGCGATCATACCGGTACATCTTTTCGGTCAGCCATCAAATATCACAAAGATATGTGCTATCGCAAAAGCGCATAACCTAAAAGTTATCGAAGATGCGGCGCAGGCAGTCGGTGCAACGTGGCAAGGCAAGAAGGCGTGTAGCTTCGGTGATATAGCAAGCATATCATTCTATCCATCGAAGAATCTTGGTGCGTTCGGTGATGCAGGGATGCTCACGACAAATTCAGACGAACTTGCAACTGCGATGCGCTCGATAGCAAATCACGGCTCTTCAAAAACATATTATCATGATCGTCTTGGAGTGAATTCGCGTTTGGATTCAATTCAAGCCGCTATACTCGATGTGAAGTTGAAGTATCTCGATGAGTGGAATGCAAAGCGTAATGAAGCCGCACAGCTTTACAATAACTTCTTCCTCGGATTGCCGAAGGTGAAGACTCCTGTTAATCGTCCAGAGTCATACCATATCTGGCATCAGTACTCGATTCTTATTCAAGCTGACAGAGAGAAGGTGATTGCACGACTCAAGGAGAATGGCATCCCGTCAAATATCTATTATCCTGTCCCGCTTCACTTGCAACCAGCATATTTATCTTATGGCGGTAAAAAAGGCGATTTCCCACATACAGAGTACGCAGCGGAGCATATATTGGCTCTTCCGATGCATTCGGAAATGACCTCCGAGGACATTGCGTATATTGCAACAAATGTCATTAGTGCCGTACAAGAATTTGCACAATGAAAAAAGCCATAATAATCATACCGACCTATAACGAAAGCGACAACGTCGAGAATATCGTCGCTGCCGTTTTTGCAGAGCAGTCGAAAGTACCGGATGTCGAGCTGAATATCCTCATCGTGGATGATAATTCACCTGACGGTACGTCTGCGATAGTGACCAAGCTGAAAGAGACAAATCCTCTTCTGCATCTGATTACACGCATGGGAAAGATGGGGCTTGGTACAGCATACGTAGCAGGGTTTAAGTACGGACTTGCAAACGGATTTGATTATATCTTTGAGATGGATGCGGATTTCTCACATGATCCTGATGAGATACCGAATTTTCTTCGTGAGATAAAAGAGTATGACCTTGTGCTCGGCTCACGCTACATAACAGGTGCGAACGTAGCGAACTGGCCTCTTCGTCGGTTGCTTCTTTCCTATTATGCAAATAAGTATGCACGCCTTGTTACTGGCATAAAGATCAATGATGCAACAGGCGGCTTCAAATGTTTCCGACGTGAAGTCTTGGAAGCCATTGATCTCGACGATATCCGCTCGAATGGATATTCATTTCAGATAGAAATGAACTTCCGCGCATGGCGGAAGAAATTCCGTATCAAAGAGATACCTATCGTCTTTGTTGATAGACGCGCAGGCACCAGTAAAATGAATAAAGCCATCGTCCGCGAAGCAATGACGATGGTCTGGACGTTGAAGTTCAGAGCGCTCAAAGGTGAGCTATAGAGTTTAGTGAGTTTTGTGCGTTTGATGAGTTGAGAGTTATTGTTTTGCTAACGACTAAAGACTACGAACTAACGACTACTTGGATATTTCCATTATCATCGTCAACTATAACGTCCGCGAGTTTCTTCGCGGTGCCTTAGAGAGCATCCGCCGCTCACTTTCGGTAGGCGGGTTGAGTGGTGTGCACATACATCACCTTCAAGCCGGCTTTCTTTATTCGATACGATAGATCAAGATCTTCTCCATACATAAAAAAGTCTTCATCAAATCCGC
>JAYUZC010000395.1:0-3427 GCA_043752045.1 Bacteroidota bacterium
ATGCTATTGAGTTATCAGATGATTTCCACTATCAGCTTGCCGGTCTTCAGCGAACAAGTATTCATAACATGGATGCTATACTTCATGCGTTGGAGAAGTATCGGGGTAGTGGTCAGTTGCCAGTGGTCAGTGATCAGTTAGATGCGAAGAGAGTGCAGGATGCCCGCGCTACGCTACGTATCGCCGTTCTCCCTTTTGAAGACCTCTCCCCGAATCATGATAATGAATGGTTCTCCGACGGACTCACGAACGAGCTTATCTCAACGCTAACGAAACTGCCGGAGCTCTACGTAATAGATAAACAGACATCGAAGATGTATAAGGGTGCTAAGCTTTCTTCCAAACAGATAGCACATGAACTCAATGTTCGTTACCTTGTGACGGGTGAGGTTCGTAAAGCTGGGGAGAAGATTCGCATTCAGGCATCACTTCTTGATACATCAGACGGTAGAACGCTCTGGGATGAGAAGTTCAACGGCACGATGGATGATATCTTTGAGATACAAGAGAAGACAGCTATTGATATTACCGATGGACTCAAGCTGAAGCTTACGCCTGAAGAGGAACGCTCGCTTGAATCAAAGATGACGGGTAATGCCGAAGCATATGAGCTGTATCTCCGCGCAGAATATCTCCACGGAATCGGTACTTTGGAAACTGCCATTGAAGCGATAGAGACCGCTGAAAAAGCATTACTCTTAGACCCGAACTTCGCGGAGTTATATGTCATACAAGCAGATGAACACATGTTCCTCTATCGAGTCTACGGACAGGACCCGCAGCATTATATAGATGCAGAGCGACTCATTAACAAAGCGTTGGAAGTAAAACCCGGTCTTCTTGCTGCCAAGCGGCAACTTGGGTTGCTCTATTATCGACAGGGGAAATTTGAGCAGGCTGAAGAGTTGTTGTTATACTGTGTGCGGGAGAACGCTAAGGACTATAAAAACACTGAGATTCTGGCTGAATTTTACTATGGGCGAGGGGAAAACCAAAAGGCAATCATCTATTATGTGAAGTCTCACGAATGCAATCCTGATAGTATGAGTCCTATCAACAGATTGTGTCATATATATCAACTTGATGATACAACGCCCAAAGAGTTGAAGTATTGGGCTCAAAAAGGACTTCCTATCAGCCAGAGGCAGGTGAGTAACGAACCTCATAACGAGAGTTTGCTCGTTCAACATGCTTTCTTCCTGGTATGGGACAGACAAAAAGAAGCTGCAAGGAAATGTCTTGAAGAAATGCCTGAACCTACTGATGCACGTACGTTCTTTAATAAAGGCATTGTATATATGCACCTTTTTGATAACCATTCCTCAGCCACAGAATTCATGAAAGCACTGGATAAAGGATTTACATGGTTTGAAGGGTTTGAAACCGACGAAATTAATGATGAAGCATTTTCGGAAGTCCGTGCGACTGTAGCACGAAAAAAAGCGGAGCTTACTGCGAAAATACAAAATGATCAGCAAAAAACTAATGTCTGATATCTTTATCTCATACTCTCGCCGAGATTCCGAGCAAGCGCTTTCGCTTGCCGAGCGACTACGCGCATCCGGAATAACCGTTTGGATTGACCAGCATGGCATCGAAGCAGCAACAAGTTGGAGCAAAGAGATCGTAGATGGAATTGAATCATCAAAAGCATTTCTTATTTTGCTTTCCCATTCTTCGCTCTGGAGTGCGAATGTTGTTAAGGAGCTTTCGATTGCAAGCGAAGAAGGTCGCCCCATTGTTCCTGTCGAGCTTGAAGCGGTTACCATCCCGAGCGAGTTTAAGTATCAACTTGCCGGTCTACAGCGTGCGCAGTACACTGATTTTGATTCGATACTTCGTGCACTCGCGCGGCTTGGCATTTTTAATGAAACAGGTGATGTTCCCGAGCGGAAGTTTCCTCAAGCAAGTCCTCAAGCACTTCTTCCGGCTCCACGCAATAACAGAAAATATGCAATCGGTGCGGTTCTTCTTCTACTTACTCTTGCGATTGGTGCATACTTCCTTTTCTTCTCAAAAAAACACGATAGTGAAAGCACAAATATAAAGACATTGGCTGTGCTGCCCTTTGAGAGTCTTAGTGCCGATAAAAATGACGAGTTCTTTGCCGACGGTATGACGTCAACGCTTATTGACATGTTCATGTCAATGCCCGAACTGCGGGTGGTAGATAGAAGGACATCAATGGACTACAAATCCACGAAGCTGGATATGAAGAGTCTCTCTTCTGCGCTCGAGTCTCGTTATATTGTCACCGGTACCGTCCAGCGGCAAGCAGATCAAATACTGATCAATGTGCAGTTGACCGATGCCGAGACAGGGACGGTACTCTTCAGTAAATCGTATTCCGGGAAGACAGACGCACTGTTGGAACTGCAGAAACAGATCGCAGAGAACATTGTCGTCGAACTGCAGCTTGCATTCAACCCCAACAACACTCTTACCTCTACTTCCCTGAGCAGAAGTTCTAATCCGCAAGCTCATGAACTATGTATGAAGGCAGACTACGCCGAAGAACATGGCGAACTTGATACAGCCATCGCATACTTTATACAGGCGGCGAAACACGACAGCGCATTCGCCTTTCCGTATCTAATGGTTGCACGTCTCTATGGCAATTTAGCAATGAGTCCTCATTCACTTCCGAGACATATCCCACTTGCCGATTCGTTTTTAGCCATCGGTAAACGGCTCGATACCGCACAAGAGTATTCCCATTTTGTCGGGAGTTGGA
The DNA here is from genome assembly GCA_043752045.1 of Bacteroidota bacterium. GTDB lineage: Bacteria > Bacteroidota > Ignavibacteria > Palsa-1295 > Palsa-1295 > DATDEW01. The sequence continues at coordinate 2,735 of JAYUZC010000395.1, forward strand.
TTGCAACTGTTCATGGTGATTTCGATCGTGCGGTCGCCGAAGCAACTGCCTACATTAATAAGCGACCACGTGAATCAAGAGGGTACTACGTATTGGGGTTAGCATACTTTCAGACGAAGCAGTATGAGCTATCAGCTCAGAATTTTATGGAGGTATTGAAACGCGAGCCGGTAAATATGCACTCCCGCTTGATGGGGATGCTCACTCTATGGTTTGCCCGTGATACGGTGCAGTTACGACAATTCTCATCACAGGCGATTCCCATCTTCGAAGCATGGATGACAAGACACCCCGATGACAAACAAGTACGTAACAATAGTATCCCTCTCGCACTCGTCTGGTCCGGGCGTGGTGATGAAGCATGTAAGCGAATGGAGCAGCTCATCAAAACAAAGGGAGTTGATTCACAGTACTTTCTCAATTCTGCAGCGATCAACGCATTAAGCGGCAAGCTCGACCGTGCGATGGAGCTGATGCGGCAGGAGGTAGCACGATTAGGAGTACAAAAAGTAGATTTCGAGCGAGGATTTTTCGACAACATTCGCAACTTACCCGAATTTCAAGCGTGGGTAAAACAGAAAGAAGCTCTAACCAAAAAGAATGGCTGATATTTTCATCTCATATAGCTCACACGACCGCGAGAAGGCGAAGAAACTTGCTGATCAGCTTCAGGGGCTGGGATACTCTGTCTGG
>JAYUZC010000396.1:0-3401 GCA_043752045.1 Bacteroidota bacterium
GGTTTCGACGAGAGTATATAGCTCTTATGACGACCCCCTCAATCCGAGGGGGTTTTTTTTCCTCCCGGATTCTTTTGGTACCTCTCCCCTGTTCTTTTCATAGCTTTATCATCCCAAAACGACTATGAATCGAATTAGTATTTTTATACTACTGCTATTATTTGTAGGACTCAATTCCTGTTCCGAAGATCCGGCGTCACCAAATACGACAACCGGCAGCGGCAAAATTCTAATCTATCCGGATTCGCTCCGCGGCGTCATAAATGAGGAATATGTCTTTAAGGCGCGACTTGAGGGTGTTCCCTTCGGTGATGTACGGTTCTTGTGGGATTTTGGTGATGGTGACTTCAGAAATTTCTCGACACAGGAAGTTCTCTTCAAGTTTAACTTCACCGACACATTTTATGTACGAGTCAAAGCCTTTGATTATTTTACCGATAAACTCCTTGGTTTTGATTCGATACCTGTAACGATCACCCGAGGGACACCGAAGGTTGAGATAACTCCATCAACGATCGATTCTGTTATCTCTTATTATGACGATGCAAGTTTTCAGATACCAATATCATTCTCACTTACTACCTCTGCGGACCCCGGAACATCGAAAGTCATCTGGTACTTCGGCGATGGCTCGAAGAATGATACGATAAGCTCAAACTTTACTGTCTATCACGCATTTGGGAAGCCCGGAGTATATTCGGTTAGAGCTGAGGTGTATGAAATAGGTGGAGGATTACTCGGAGCGGATACAGCACAGGTTCAGCTCCGATTTCCAACTATCAACCTTGGGATGATACAGTCCAGCAAACAAGTATCAGTGTTCCTGATGCTTGATAAGACTTCAGCATTTTTCGATCAGCCCGGTTTTTATAATCCTTCGGCATATGGAGCGCAGCTATCAAACGGAGCAAACCGAAATGTAACATGGTCATCAAATAGCTTGATTGTTACCGAAGGAGTTGATTCATCAACGAGTTTTGGCGCGGCATTAGTAGATAGAAAGCTGAACATTACTCTTAGCCCTGATGGTAAGATGGTAACATCGTTGTCGCTTTCGGTACGGGATTCAACCATTTGGCAAGACAGCTCGAAGCATGATTACGCAAACTTTAGCTATTCATTAAAGAATATCGAGCTGCTTGCAGTAACGGATAAGGAGATTGTCTTCCGAGCTACAGTGCCGACGACCACAGCACTCACGACAGACCTAATGTATGTCAATACAGCACCGCATACATCCCAAGCAGGTGATTTTGTTGACCCGATGTCCTATATCCACCAGTTCAGCAGCAATCCGGAATTCTCGCAGGCAGTGATAGTATTTACGAGGTAATTGATAGATTAGAATCTGAATAGCGTATTTTTGTTGCCTCAATGAAACTACGCAAGATTTTTAGTGCCCTCGGACCCGGTCTGATAACAGGAGCATCGGATGACGACCCATCGGGAATCGCTACCTATTCGCAAGCCGGTGCAAAGTACGGTTTTGCATTGCTCTGGACAATACCGCTTATCTACCCGATGCTTGTTGCTATCCAAGAAGTAACAGCTCGAATCGGTAGGGTAACGGGGAAAGGGTTATCAGCCAATATTCGCACACATTATAGTAAGAGCATTGCATTCGGATTCGTTGTTCTCTTGGCAGTTGCTAATACAATAAACATCGGTGCAGATATAGCAGCCATCGGTGAAGCAACGACACTACTTATTGATGGAGACTCACGGATCTATTCATTCATTATAACACTCCTTTCCTGCACACTCATTATTGTTATTCCCTATTCAAAATATGTAAAGATACTTCGCATACTCACTCTTTCACTCTTTTCATATATTGCAGTAGTCTTTGTTATCACGATTGATTGGCTTGGTGCACTTCAAAGTGTTATCCTCCCACATATCACATTGTCGAGTGAATATCTAACAATGATAATTGCGATTTTGGGTACAACGATCTCACCGTATCTTTTCTTCTGGCAGGCATCCGAAGAAGCCGAAGAAGAAGAAGATGACCCAAAAGCAAAACCGCTCATTATTGCACCACGGCAAGCACCCAAAGCTTTCAATAGAATCAACATAGATACATCGGTTGGGATGGCATTTAGTAACTTGGTTGCGTTCTTTATTATGTTGGCTGCAGCATCCACACTTCATAAGAGCGGGATAACGAATATAGATTCCGCCGCACAAGCAGCGCAAGCACTCGAACCACTTGCTGGGAAACAAGCTTCGCTCCTCTTCGCCTTTGGCATTATCGGGACAGGGATGCTTGCATTGCCGGTACTTGCCGGGTCACTTGCTTATGCAATAGGTGAATTACTCGGTGCTCCGGTTGGGATAGAGAAGAAACCCCGTGAAGCAAAGCTATTCTATGGTGTGATCGCAGCCGCATTCGGCGTTGGTTTTCTCTTGAATTTTATTGGGATTGCACCAATGAAGGCACTCTACTACGCGGCTGTTGCAAATGGTATTCTTGCTGTGCCGATAATGTTCATGATGATGATAATGTCGCACAATAAAAAGATCATGGGGCAATTTACTATTTCAAAACCCCTGCAGATATTGGGATGGCTTGCAACATTAGTAATGTTTCTGGCAGCGTTGGGATCACTTGTTTAGATATATCCTATTGTAATTGCTCATGCAATTCCTGTACACTCAACACGCTATGCTCCCCAGTCCGTAGGTATTTTACTGCGCTAACGACACTTGCTGCGGCGGTTAGGGTTGTGATGAATGGGACTTTGTAGGCAATCGCTGCCCAGCCGATTTCATATTCAGCGATACGGGATATTTCACCTGTCGGAGTGTTGATGACAAGCTGTACTTCACCATTCTTGATAGCATCAACAATGTTTGGTCTGCCTTCAGATACTTTCAAGATATTCTCGACGGATATGCCTTGCTCTTTAAGATACTTCGCCGTACCACTTGTAGCAATAACCTTGAAGCCAATATCATAAAGTCCTTTGATTATCTCTGTCGTCTTTGGTTTTTTATCGAGGTCGCGGAGTGAGACGAACACAGTACCTTCTGTCGGGATTCGGAGATTTGCAGAGATATGCGACTTGAGTATCGCTTCGCCAAAATCTTTTCCGAGTCCCATCACTTCACCTGTCGAGCGCATTTCAGGTCCTAAGAACATCTTGACCTTCGGAAATTTATCGAATGGAAAAACAGACTCTTTGATTGAGACAAAGTTGACATTCTTGTTGAAGTCTTTGATACCAAGGTCTTTCAGCTTCTTTCCAATCATCACCTTCGCTGCGATTTTCGCTAGCGGGCGACCTGTTGACTTCGCAACGAACGGCACGGTGCGGCTAGCACGAGGATTCACTTCGAGTACATAGACGATCTCATCCTTGACAGCATACTGCACATTAATAAGCCCGATAACATTC
>JAYUZC010000397.1:0-3401 GCA_043752045.1 Bacteroidota bacterium
GCCAAAGCACCGTCTTCAATGGAAAGATTTTTATCAGTATATATTAGCTCCTCGTCAAAGTCTCGGACTTCACCAAGCCCGTGGCACGTACCACATGCACCAATAGCAGAGTTAAAAGAAAAAGTATTCGGCTGAGGCTCTTCATACGACTTGCCGCAATTCGGGCAAGAATACTTCTCGCTAAAGAGCTGCTCAATGTCCCCCATACCATTCGAGATAAGCACAGAGACGACACCTTTGCCAAGTTTCAAACCTGTTTTGATAGATTCATTAAGTCGGTCAGAAAACTTATCGCCAAGAGGGAAGCGGTCAATAACAACTTCGATAGTATGAATTTTATATCGATCAACTTGCAACCCATCATGCAACTCGCGAATCTCGCCATCAATCCGAACTTTTGTGAACCCCGAACGAAGCGTATCAGCAAACAACTCACGGTAATGACCTTTACGAGCACGAACCAGCGGAGCAAGAATCGTCAAACTCGAACCGACGGGATGCTTAAGTATCGTACCGAGTATCTGGTCTTGAGTCTGTTTCTCAACGGGAATATCACACTCTATACAGAACTGTGTCCCAACGCGAGCAAAAAGCAGACGGACGAAGTCATACACTTCGGTGACAGTCCCGACCGTGGAGCGAGGCGAGTTATTAACTGTCTTCTGCTCGATAGAAACTGCCGGAGCAAGACCTTCGATGGAATCAACATCGGGTCGCTCCATCATATCAAGAAACTGCCTTGCATACGGAGAAAGTGATTCGATATATCGACGCTGACCTTCGGCATAGATTGTATCAAATGCAAGCGAAGATTTACCCGAACCCGATACACCCGTTATGACGATAAGTTTTTCTTTTGGAATATCGAGGTCAATGCTCTTGAGATTATGCATCCTTGCCCCTCTAATAACAAGATTTTCTCTTTCATCAGAGACATACGAAGCCGGCGGCAAAGGAGGATTTGTCGTTTTTTTTACTGTCGAGCGCTTCGCAGTTGATTTCGTCGTAGATTTTGCCAAAAATTCGGTATTTTTTAGAGCGGATTTCCGTATAATCTTGTTAGAACATAGTCGAAAATGTGAAGGTTGCTTTAACAATAGCTTATCTTTGCATAAAACGAATCCATAGTGCCACAAAGAAAAGACTTAGTCGGTATCGAGCCACTCACAAAAGCGGATATCCTACACCTACTGGACCGCTCCGATACCTATTTCCAAGACCTGCTTTCAACAGACCCAATGCCTAAGCGAGATCTACTTGCAGGTAGAACTGTAGCAAATCTCTTCTTTGAGAACTCAACCCGCACACGAACATCGTTCGAACTTGCCGAAAAACGTCTCGGAGCAGAAGCAGTAAGCATCTCAATGCAAACCAGTAGTCTATCAAAAGGAGAATCTCTTCTTGATACGGTAAAGGTAATCACGGCGATGAAGATTGATGCTGTAGTAGTCAGGCATCAATCTGCAGGTGTACCACAGCTCTTTGCGAAGAATCTTCCACCTGATATTCATATCATCAATGGCGGCGACGGAGCACATGAACATCCCACGCAAGCCCTTCTCGACGCGGCAACAATGCGAGAGATGATGGGAGACCTTACTGGGAAGAAGATAGTAATAGTCGGAGATATTTTACACTCGCGAGTTGCTCGTTCAAATATCTACTTGCTACAAAAGCTCGGTGCAAGTGTTTCAGTCGTAGGACCAACAACACTTATGCCTCGGCATATAGAAGAAGTCTTTGGTGTTGAGGTTTTATATAAACTTGACGGCGCTATCGCCGATGCAGATGCCGTAATTATGCTTCGCATACAACTCGAACGTCAATCACGAGCGTACTTACCAACACTTGGTGAGTTTAGAGCGAGATACGGATTAACAGCGACACGATTGAATGAGACGAATGCATACATCTTGCATCCGGGACCGATGAACAGAGGAGTTGAGCTTGATGATGAATCTGCTGACTCGAAAAAGTCGCTTATCTTGCGACAAGTAAAACGCGGCGTGGCGATACGCATGGCAGTATTAGAATGGATTTTTTCATAACGAGAGTATGGATATACTACTAAAGAATTGCAGAGTTGTTGACCCCTCATCAGGACGCGATGAAAGTGGTCTTGATATTGAAATATTGGATGGAGTAATATCCAAGATAGGGAAGTCGCTCAAGAGCAAAGCGGAAGTAAAAGACTTGAACGGAGCAGTCGTCGCTCCCGGCTTCTTTGATATGCACGTACATCTACGTGAACCTGGACAAGAGTATAAAGAAACTATCGCGACAGGGACACTTGCCGCAGCACAAGGCGGATTTACTGGTATCTGCTGTATGCCAAATACAGAGCCGCCTATCTCCGATCAATTCGTTGTAGGTTTTATCAAGCAAAAAAGCGAAGGTAACATTGTAGATGTCGAGATATGCGGCACAATGACGAAAGCACGTAAAGGAGAAGAACTTGCACCGATGCAAGCACTCTCTGATGCAGGTGTTAGGATGATCTCCGATGACGGGAGCGCTGTAATGAATGCCGAGGTTATGCGCCGTGTTTTCGAGTATGGCAAAATGTTCGACTTGCTTTGCACACAGCATTGTGAAGAACATAACATGACTAAGGGGACGTGTATGCACGAAGGCAAAGTCTCGACGAAACTCGGACTTCCCGGATTCCCGTCGGTCGCAGAAGATATTATTATTGGTCGCGATCTACTTCTTGCAGAATATGTCGGTGGTGTTCGTTATCATGCCGCACACATCAGCACAAAAGGTGCAGTGCGACTCGTCAAAGAAGCAAAGGCGAGAGGGATACAAGTAACCTCCGAGACAACTCCTCATCACTTCACACTTACCGATGAAGCAGTTGAAACGCATTGGGGCAATGCTAAGATGAATCCACCGCTTCGTGATAAAGAAGATGTGGAAGCTATCATCGCAGGACTCATTGACGGCACGATTGATTGCATCTCAACAGACCATGCACCACACGCTGTACATGAAAAAGATACGGACATGATGTCTGCTGCATTCGGTATCATCGGTTTAGAGACAGCAATACCGCTCGGCTTGACAACTCTTGTGCATACAGGTAAACTTTCACTTTCTGACTATATCAAGAAGTGCTCAACAAATCCTCGCAAAGCACTTAAACTTCCTTCAATTCATATTGAAGAGGGAGTGCATGCAAACCTTACTATCATTGATATTGATAAGCAGTGGGAATTTACAGATACCGACATCAGGTCAAAATCTCATAACACACCGTTCATCGGGCACAAATTCAACGGAAAATCACTTGGTATAATCAATAAGAATATGGCGTATTGGAGTTAGATGAGGCAATTCATTGGGAATCAGGAGTTACACACAGGCAAACGCGAGGAGAATGGCATACGGATTGTTCGTAT
>JAYUZC010000398.1:0-3399 GCA_043752045.1 Bacteroidota bacterium
CCCCACTTACTCTGCCATTTAAAGGTGATTGGTATGTTCTTTGGGGCGGTGATACGAAAGAAAACAATTACCACGTTACCGTGCAGAATCAGCGTGCCGCTATTGATGTCTCGAAGCTTGGTCCCGATGGCCGCCGCTTCAAGACTGACGGCAAGACGAACGAAGATTATTATTCCCACGGACAGGAAGTTCTTGCTCCTGCTGCTGGTATCGTCACTGAAGCGATAGACGGCGTTCGTGATAACATTCCCGGTTCACTTAACCAGTACTCTGCGATGGGTAACTGCGTTATCATTCAACATTCGGATTCCGAGTATTCAGTTCTATCTCACATGAAGCGCGGCAGCGTAAAAGTAAAAGCAGGCGATAGAGTAAAACAAGGTCAGGTCTTAGGTCTCTGTGGCAATTCCGGTAATTCGGGTGAACCGCATTTGCATTATCATTTACAGAACTCACCAATCTTACAATTGGCGACTGGCATCAAGGTCTATTTTGACGATATTAAAATGAAAAACCACCCTGATGGCAAGCTTATGCCGAAGAAGTACTCACCTGAAAAAGGGGATATTATTGTAACTAAAGAGTGATGCGGGTAGTCGGCAGTTGATAGTCTTTAGTCGTTAGTAAATACATAACGATACTCATTTATGTCATTGCGAGGAGCGACCGAAGGGAGCGACCCTTCATACTTCAGGGCAGGCACCGCAATCTCGAATCTAAAGATGTGATACATGTTCAGAATTTTAGATTGCTTCGTCGGGCTAAAGCCACTCCTCGCAATGACACAATTTCCACCTCATTATTATAGATTTTTCTTAAGGTTTGTTGACGGAAAATAGGCGGAGCAAGATCATAAATACACTTGTTGTAATTTTACCTCGTCGTGTCTTTCACTATTGAAAGGCGTGATAACATATTTATTTTATTGAAATTAGAGAATATGTCAGCAAAGAACCAACTTACCGGCTTGCTTGAAGCACACGGTATTTCGCACAGTAAGGTACATTTTAATTTAGCTCCTGATGAGCTATACGCCGAAGCGCTCTCGCGCTCCGAAGGCAAACTCGCTTCGAACGAAGCGCTCGTCGTTGAGACAGGAAAATTCACAGGCCGCTCACCAAAGGATAAATTCGTTGCTCGCCATGCGGATTCGGAGAATCATGTATGGTGGGGCACGGTCAACCGTGACATCTCGCAAGAGAACTTTGAGAAGCTTTATAGCAAAATGAAAGCTGCGATGAACGAGAAAGAACTCTTCGTCGCTGATCTATTCGCAGGCGCAGACCCAGAATACCGTTTGAACGTCCGTGTCATCAACGAGTACGCATGGCACAATCTTTTCTGCAATAATCTTTTTATTCGTCCGTCTGTCGAAGCTCTTGCAGAGCATCATCCGCAGTTCACGATCATTGATATTCCGTCAGTCAAAGCAGACCCTGCAACCGACGGCACGAACTCCGAGACGTTCATCATCTTGAACATCGAGAAAGGTCTTATCCTTATAGGAGGCACGGAGTATGCGGGTGAAATGAAGAAGTCTATTTTCACAACGCTTAACTATTTGCTTCCGCTCAAAGGTGTCATGCCGATGCACTGCTCGGCGAATATCGGCGAGAACGGAGATACAGCTCTCTTCTTTGGGCTATCAGGCACAGGCAAGACAACACTCTCTGCCGACCCAAAGCGTTCGCTTATCGGTGACGATGAGCATGGCTGGTCGGATAAAGGTACGTTCAACTTTGAAGGCGGATGTTATGCAAAGACCATCAAGCTCTCCAAAGAGAACGAGCCGGATATCTGGAATGCTATCCGTCGTGGTACAGTGCTTGAGAATGTCGTCCTAAAAACAGACGGCACACCTGATTATGATGACGGCTCGAAGACAGAGAACACTCGCGCTGCATATCCGCTTGAGTTTATATCGAACGCAGTGTTTCCGTCAATCGGCGGACATCCGAAGAACATCGTCTTCTTGACGGCTGATGCATTTGGCGTACTTCCGCCTGTTTCGCGTCTGACAAAAGAGCAGGCAATGTATCACTTCATTTCCGGTTACACGGCAAAGCTTGCCGGTACCGAACGCGGAGTAACAGAGCCGGAGCCGAACTTCTCGAGCTGTTTCGGTGCGCCTTTTATGGTGCATCATCCGAATGTATATGCTGACTTGCTCGGCAAAAAGATCGATGAGCATGGCTCGAAGATATGGTTTATCAATACCGGCTGGACTGGCGGACCCTACGGCGTAGGTAAACGTATGCACTTGCCATATACACGTGCAATGATCAATGCTGCGCTTGCAGGCGAGCTTGATAACGTCGAGACGTATCCCGACCCTATCTTCGGTGTACTCATCCCGAAGTCAGTCCCGGGTGTACCTGATGAAGTACTCAATCCGCGCGAGACGTGGTCTGATAAAGATGCCTACGACGCACAAGCAAAGATGCTCGCCGGCAGATTTGCAGAGAACTTCAAAAAATACGCCGAAGGCACCAGCGAAGCTATCAAAAACGCAGGCCCGAAGGGGTAAGATGTGCTTCTATAAAGTCGTCTTCTTCCATGTCCCGAATGCACGGGGCAAAGAAGGGTTTACGTCTGTTAAGCTAAAGGAGACCGGGGAGGATATGTTCAAATATGAGTTGCGGGTTGCCTACAACTTCGTCGCAAAAAGAAATGATTTTGCAAAGTGAAAAGCTGTATGTCTTCGATTACCCAATACTTCTATCACAATGAACACACAAACTTTCCTCCGCTCCGTACTACTGGTATTCATCGCTACAAATGTCTTTGCACAAGATGCACTTCAAGAATGCTGGAAGAAGCAAGTTGAGCCACTCGGTAAAGGTGATCTATCCTTTTCTTGCAATGAAGTAAAACGAAAGTTCTATCATAGCTTTGAACTCTGGCAATTCTTGACAACCAAGACAACTTCTTTTGTCAGAGTTGGTATAAATAGTTTTGAAAGAGTTGATACTGCAGGCGGCGGAAAATACCTAACCAAGACGCAACTGACAAAGGATGTACTTCTTTACCAACGTCCCGGCGATACTACACTATCACAGATTGATTCAGGTGACCTCATGAACGAGCAATTCGAGACGGGACGCTATACGCCGATCTACCTCATCAATTACTTTAAAGAGCATAATGCAACAAAGGATATTAGCAGTAGTAACACAGAGCATACGGTCTACATGTTACTGGTTCATAAGACAGTGGTAAGACTTTTTATCCGTAACTCGGATCATCTGGTAGAGAAAGTTACACTATTCAACGATGATGAGCTTTACGGACTCTATGGTGACATAACCCGTTCATTCAACTATAAATATTATAAGAGCTTTACTGGAGGTACCACCCCTTTAATCGTTACGATCGATAAGATAAACGGTAAGCTTCATG
>JAYUZC010000399.1:0-3398 GCA_043752045.1 Bacteroidota bacterium
AGACCGTGTCACTACTATTAAGATGGATGGTAGCATCTCCTAGTTCAGTAGATAACTTGGAATAAAAATACTTTAGATCGCCATCAGAAACAGATTCGCCGATTAGCTTGTCAAACCTTAGCTGATTTTTCTTAAATACTTCACGGTTTAACTTTAGGAATGAAACCTCTTGGATTTTGTGACTAACTTGCTCTAATATCCAGTCACATCTTATTACTTGGTTATTTCTAATTGTTGAAGTTAATATACCCTCTCTGCCAAATAATTGAATGGGCATACTACGGAAATGCACACCATTCTTCTCTACATTGATAGTAGTATCAACAAACAGTGCACTAGTATCTAGCCTTGCTTTAAACTCTTTGAAAGTTAAACCTGATTCTATAGAAGACAAGGATGTAGGTTGTTTGCCACAACTCATCCAAGTGGAGCAAACAGCTATAAAAGCAAAAAAAAGAACCGCTCTTTTGTTAATAATCATTTCTTTTATATCTTCTGAATGTCAACACTTAAATGCACTTTTTAGTATTTGAGTTCTAGAGGAAGCTTTAGCGCGATTAGCAATCTCCGAGAGAACTCCCAACCCCTCCCTTGTTGTTATAAACATACTAACTAAGAATTGATTTTTATATAATGTTCGATCTGGGGAATACACTTTGGGGCAGCGCGCCTGTGGCTTCGAGCTACGATACCGATAGCGACGTCCTGCTTTTTGATGATACCGAGACTCTTATAGCGACGCCTTACAAGGTGCTGCTCTTTAATGATAACGTTCATACGTTTGATGAGGTCATCGGTCAGGTCTGCAAGGCGATAGAGTGCGCGGCAGAACATGCCGAAGCGATAGCCGAAGAGGTACATACGCGCGGCAAGAGCTTTGTCTTTAACGGCGATATGTCCGAGTGCCTTCGCGTCAGCTCCATCTTAGAGGAGATAGCGCTCCATACGCAAGTGGTTGCCTAACGAACACCACAAGATTTTACGTAAATGCGCTGAAAGTATTTTCGGCGCATTTTTGTTTTATGGCGTTCTCTAAAGAGAGCCGTTTTCATGTGTCATTGCGAGGAGTGGCTTTAGCCGATCCTTCATTCTTCAGGACAGGCTCCGCAATCTAAACTTTCGACATTAGTATTACATTCGAGATTTTAGATTGCTTCGCTCCTTTCAGTCGCTCGCAATGACTCGTAGGGCAGATAGATTTTTATAGTATTAGATATGACTTCTTCAGAAATACGACAAAGCTTTTTAGATTTTTTTGCGAGCAAGGGACATACCATCGTTCCGAGCGCGCCGGTTATTCCGCATGGTGATAAGACGCTGCTTTTTACCAATGCAGGTATGAACCAGTTCAAGGATGTATTCCTTGGCGAAGGCACACGCCCATATACTCGCGCGGTGGATACGCAAAAGTGTCTGCGCGTATCAGGCAAGCATAACGACCTCGAAGAGGTCGGGCATGATACCTACCACCATACGCTCTTCGAGATGCTCGGTAACTGGAGCTTTGGCGATTACTATAAAAAAGAAGCTATCGGCTGGGCATGGGAATTGCTCACGAAGGTATGGGGGCTTGATAAGTCGCGCATCTATGCAACCGTCTATGAAAATGATGATGAAGCGTTCGAGGTTTGGAAGACCGTAACAGATATTGACCCGACACATATTCAGCGTCATGGCGCGAAAGATAACTTTTGGGAAATGGGCGAGACGGGTCCGTGCGGTCCGTGCTCGGAAATACATTTTGATAGAACGCCTGATAAATCCGGCGGTCCGCTCGTTAATGTCGGTGTGCCTGAAGTTATCGAAGTATGGAACAACGTTTTTATACAGCATAACCGCCGCGCCGACGGCACACTCGAAGACCTTCCGGCAAAGCACGTTGATACGGGCATGGGCTTCGAGCGCATTTGCGCTGTGATGCAAGGCAAAGATTCGAATTACGATACCGATGTCTTCATGCCATATATCAAGTGGCAATCGGAGAAGAGCGGAATCGCTTACGGGACAAAAGAAGAAGCAGACATTGCAATGCGCGTCATCTCCGATCACGTTCGCGCACTTACTTGTGCTATCGCTGACGGAGCACTCCCCGGCAATGAGGGCAGAGGATACGTCCTGCGCCGCATCTTGCGCCGCGCCGCACGCTACGGACGTAAACTCGGCTTCACCGAGCCGTTCTTATGCGAGCTATCAGCGATCGTCGTCGCAACGATGGGTGTAGCATTTCCCGAACTCCGCGAACGCAAAGACCTCGTCTATAAAGTACTCAAAGCAGAAGAAGAAAGCTTCAATGCAACGCTCGATAGAGGACTGACACTCTTTGAAGAAATATCTTCGCGTGAATCAGAATCCGAGTCACCATACATTTCCGGCGAAGAAGCATTCAAGCTCTTTGATACATTCGGCTTCCCGATCGATCTTACACAAGTACTCGCACATGAGCGCGGACTAACCGTGAACATGGAGCGCTTCGAAGAACTCCTCGCCGAGCAGAAACAGCGAAGCAGAGATGACAGAAAAGTACATATGAAGGGGTCTGCCAGAGGTACTTCTTCCGCCTCCGCAACAGCAATAGTTATCAGGGGAATTAACCATATTTCTGAAGATGAGCTGAAGAGACTCTATGGAAATGAGATTGAAGTAGAATTTTCTGGTTATGATAAACTCGAAGACAATGGAAAAATTGTAGAAATTATTGATGACAATAAAGTTGTATTCGATAGAACACCATTTTACGCTGAATCTGGCGGGCAAATATCTGATATAGGAATAATCCAAGTTAACAACACATCATATGAGGTGTTTGACACGAAGAAAATAGCAGGTAGGTATATTCATGCTTTATTCATAGATGAAGAAACGGCGCAGAATGACGACAACCTCACAGTAGGTAAATTAGCAAATGCGTCAGTTGATAAGATTCGCCGTCTCGACATCGAGCGTAATCACAGCGCAACGCACCTTATGCACTCTGCGCTACGTCAGATACTCGGCGAGCATGTGCATCAGGCAGGTTCGCTCGTGAACGAGAAACAGTTGCGTTTCGATTTTTCGCATTATCAGAAAGTAAGCGACGAAGAGGTTCGCGCTATCGAAGAACTCGTCAACGAGAAACTTCGCGAAGCGATACAGCTCGTTCATCATCGCAACATCCCGTTCGATGAAGCAAAAAAGATGGGTGCTCTTATGTTCTTCGGTGATAAGTATGGTGCGAAGGTGAACGTCGTTGATTTTGGTCCCTTCTCCCGCGAGTTCTGCGGCGGTACGCACGTCAAAAACTCTTCGGAGATAGGTCTCTTCAAGCTTGTCAGCGAATCGAGCATTGCCTCCGGCACACGCCGCATCGAGGCAGTGACGGGGCGTGGTATTGAGCAGTGGCTTTACAGCGAACTCGCAAA